>JAGLWX010000241.1 GCA_023133185.1 Fidelibacterota bacterium | reverse complement strand
CCAAGACCACAATAAAATGCATCGCTGCCGATATGAGAAATTGGTGTGATCAGTTCGACGCCGGCTTCCTTTAAAAACCTTTCAACATTGTCCGCATAATTGATTTGTCGCGGTCCATTTGCCATTGCGGATATTCCCCGCTGATTTTCTGTCTTTAAACCGGGCATTCCTATCCCAACCAGAATCTTCGTGCAGTTGCTTTGCTTTACAACTTCAATAATTGAATCCGCACACGCTCTTGTATATGCTTTCCCCTGTTGTATTTCTTTTTCAGTCGGTTTAATGTTTCCGGTTTCCCGTTCTTTTAACTGAATCTTCAAATCGACAGGAATAAATTCAGGATCATAATCTAAGTACTCGGAATAGGATTTACCTGCCTGGTAACTACCCAGTGAAAATCCGCCAGATTCATCAATGTTTATTGACCAACAATTTACCTTGGTCGCGCCGCCATCAACACCTACTAATAAAATATCACTTTTCATTAATTGCCTTTTAAATTATCACCTATTTGTCATTGGTCATTGGTTATTGGTCATCGGTTATTGGTCATTAGTCATTGGTTATTGGTCATTGGTCTTTGTTCACCGATCGATTTAACGTATTTATTTAATTGCTTTCCAAGAGAATTTATTTCTTTCATAAGTGTTTCAAAGTTTTTATCATTTAACAATTTCCTGTTATGCGCTTTTGTTAACCAGGTCTTTGTTTCATATAAAGAACCTCTCGAATAATATCCGAATTGCTTAGTTTCTTTAAAATGATATCTTCCAAATCCTTCACTTAGATTTGCAGCTACAGAATCCACAGCTCTTACTAATTGCTTACCTATGGTGTCCTTTGAAAAATAATCCCATTTATGCACTTGCACCCAAATAATCTCACCCATTTCCATAGCCAATTGATAAATACGTAATTCCTCTAATTTCATAATGACTCTCTGATAATTTCTAATGACTAATTACGACCTAATGACCAATTACTAATAACGACCTAATGACATCGATTCAATATAATTCTCCGCTCTATAGCCTTCCTTCTCATATAATCCTTTGCCTCGTCATTACGATCGATTGTTACCTGATCGATGCTATGGTCAGTGCCGCCTGAGTGACGCACAACTTCATAAATCGGGTCGTATATTCGTCCCACTTTGTATTTCTCACTGATTTTCATGACCAGATCGTAATCTTCCCCGTAGTTCCGGGCGTAGGGTTCATCATTTATTCCAAAATAGCTCATCTCTTTTATGATATTTATCGGAATGCAGCGCGGCGCTCCGGCACCGTTAATATGTAACAGATTGTTCCTGCCATTACCATCTGTCCACTCGTCGTGAGTTACCACCGGAATTTCTTCCATTTGCACAAATTCACCATTATCTTTTTTCTGCCATACTTCGTAGGAACCGATCACAATACCTATTTTTTGATCGGACTCAAACAGATCGACGACCTTTGCAACGGCATCGGGTTTAAGCCGGTCATCAGAATCCAATTGGACATAATACTTTCCTTTTGCCTTCCTTATTCCAAGATTCAGTGATAATCCGATATTATTTATATCCGAGACTACAAGCCTGACGGGCGGATTGGATGCGCTGTATTCAGAACCGCCCGGTAAATATTTATTGACCTCTCTCACTGTGGGGTCGCTAATACCGCCATTAACAACAACAACAGCTTCAATATTTTTTTCAGTCTGGGCGAAAATAGTACCCAACGCCGTTTCAATAAATTCCGGACGATTATTCACCGGAATTACTACTGAGGCAATGTATTTATACTCTTTGTCTAAGTCGGGACGGTCGGCATAATTAAATCCCGGATTCAGGTAAGCACCGATTCGTTTTAAATGATCTGTCAAAACTCTTTCGGCTTCCAGTTGAACCTCTTTTCCGGCTAATAAATAATCAAACACATTGTGTTCCTTGCCCTCGGCGACCACCTGATAAAGCGAACCGGAAAATTTGTTTGATACATGCACAACTTCAAATTTTTCCGATAATTTGAGTCTTGTATCATATTGGACTTTATATTTTACCGTTTCATCAAATCCACCAATTTCCCCCAAAGCCTTTTTTGAGAATAAATAGACAGAGCCATAATCCTGATTATCTCTTAAGCGTCCGCAGTGATGTTTAAGAAGCCTGATTGCTTTTGTTTGTCCATTTTCTATAAGATCATAATCTGCATAGAGCATTCCCATATTGGGATACTTCTCGCTACATATCAACGCCGCTTCTAAATATGAACGCTTCAGAACAATTTCAGAAGACAGATTTTCAAGATATAAAATAAAATCCCCTTCCGCTGCTTCGAGTCCGGCGTTTAATGTTGCAGCGATATTCTCAAGATCACCGTCGATTACCTTTGTACTGACAGATGAAATCTCAAAATCAGCGACGCCTTCTTTTTTATGATTTAACAAAATTATTTCGTGAACCGGGATGGTTTGATTTAACACTGAATCCAGCAACCTGGATAATCCTGCCGTAGAATACGGCATTTCGTCTGCTAAATTCAACATCACGCTAAACTTACAACCCTCAGAACGACAGCTCATACAATTCTCCTGCAATAATTATATTTCCGGTGATATGTGTTATTTTTCATTTTTTATGTATATCTCATCATAATGCCGAAAAACTAATGAATTCTAACTTTAATTTCTAATGTTTTATCACATAAATTATTCATAGCCACTAAGACACCAAAGCACAATCGGAATTGAAACATCATTTTCATCAATAACAGATATCCAGATCATTTCAATCTGAATCCGGTAAGGGTTAAAAACTTGTAACCTGATTTAACTTTTTCCACTTTCGATATATCTAAGATTGGATTTAGATAGTTGGATTAAGTTGAAACAGACAGATACTAAGGAATTTAGAATATAATAAATTTGAGAAATCATAAAATATTTACTGTAGTCGATAAAATTACTTAGATTAGCGCCCGAAATTGGGAGTTTACATTTGGATATTTACTTTTTAACCTGAGGAACAATTTATGATAAAACGATCCGGTCATTACATCTCCACTGTCATTTTTATCTTGTTAACTTCGCTAATATCGACATTTGCACAGAGCAGCCCGCCCAGATCTAAAGGGGTCGTCAGCGGCTTCGTTATCGAAACCAGCCATCAAAAACCCGTCGAGTATGCTAATGTCGTTTTGTACAGCCAGAAAAATAAAGAACAAATCACCGGTACAATTACCGATGAAAACGGATACTTCCGACTGAGCGGACTTCGCTTCGGTATGTACTTACTTGAAATAAAATTTATCGGTTATGACGCTTTTAGCATGGACAGCCTGCTGATCCGTCCAAGCCGCAGTGTCATCGACCTGGGTCGTATTGCCATTAAATTAGATGTGCTTGTCATGGATGGTGTGGAAGTCCTGGGTGAAAAGCCGGTTATTGAATTCAAGATCGATAAAAAGATAATTAATGTCAGTAAGCAATTTACATCATTGTCAGGAACTGCAGTTGATGTGCTCGAAAATGTGCCGTCAGTGAGTGTGGATATCGAAGGCAATGTCAGTTTGCGCGGCAGTGGCAGTTTCAATCTGCTGATTGATGGACGTCCGTCGATACTTGATCCCAACGACGCATTACAGGCTATTCCTGCCAGCACGATTGAAAACATTGAGATAGTCACGAATCCGTCCGCCCGGTTTGATCCTGACGGCGTTGCCGGGATCATTAATATTATTACCAAGAAAAATAAATTGCAGGGATTCAGTGGTATTGGTAATTTGAATGCCGGTTTGTATGGTCAGTACGGTGGAGATTTCCTGCTGAATTTCCGCAAGAACCGCTATAATTTCTATATCGCCGCTAACGTTAATCGCCGGAACATGCCCGGAGAAATGCAATTTGATACAAGGACTTATCTTGGAGATACAACTTCTTTCCTGAATTCCGCCGGTGAATCCGAATGGGGCGGAACATCAAAGGGCATACGCGGCGGTGTTGACATTAATCTAAGTACTGCTGATCTCTTGAGTTTCAGCTTCCGGTATGGATCACGGTCACGTGGACGCAGTTCAGAAATGGATTATGAAAAATGGACTGAACCGGGCGATTCCAACTATTACTATACGAGTATCAATTCATCAGACAGGTGTGGAAAATTTTATTCATTAAATCTCGATTACCGACATAATTTTAAAAAAGAGGGTCACGAGCTGAATAGTCAGATCAACCTCAGAAGACGTGATATGGAAGAGGATTCACGCAATGAATTGCTGGATGTAGATAATCAAATTAATTCAGGACAACGCTCAACCGAAGCGGGACCCGGTACGCGGTTGCGGTTCAAACTGGATTACATACTTCCCGTAAATAAAGATGATCGTATCGAAGCCGGCTACCAGCTGCGTTACAGCCTGTCTGAAGATGAAAACAGCATGTATAAATGGAAACCGGATAGCGGCGATTATGTTTTTCAGAGCGATTTCAGTCATTCAACAGATTATACACGAAATATCCAATCGACATACCTGATTTATGCCGGTCA
>JAGLWX010000240.1 GCA_023133185.1 Fidelibacterota bacterium | reverse complement strand
CCGGCTCATATATTTTCTTCAGTAAATCCAGCCGCTTATCGGGCACTTCCACAATGCCGATATGGGGATCAATGGTGCAGAATGGATAATTTTCCATGGGCACCTGGGCGTGTGTCAAAGCATTAAACAAAGTTGACTTACCGACGTTAGGCAGTCCAACGATACCGCATTTAAATCCCATTATGGTTCTCCTGAGAGTTAAATTTTCAAAAAGATCATAGTGTAAAGTATTAATATTATTTCACAGTTGGAATATATTTCCTTAAATAATCGATTATTTCTGCTTGCGCTGAGAGCGGAAAATCTTTAAATTTGCGTCCGCCTGTTGATTCAGGTATTTGAAAATGGAGCCGTAGTTCAATTGGTTAGAGCACCGGCCTGTCACGCCGGAAGTTGCGAGTTCGAGTCTCGTCGGCCCCGCGAAAGTTCACCCACCATCATGGGTGAATTTTTTATTTAAACATAAGAACCACATATTATTTTAATGCCGCATACATAATCTCAACCGGATGCAATGCATCCCGACCGGTTCCGTCCTTGATCTGCTGACGGCAACTGGTGCCCGGTGCCGCAATGATCGTATCCGGTGAGGCTGCCCGTACAGCCGGGAATAAAACCAGTTCACCCACCTTCATAGATACTTCATAATGTTCTTTTTCGAATCCAAATGCTCCAGCCATACCACAGCATCCCGATGGGATTTCTTCAACCGTGTAATTTTCCGGGAAAGCAAGCATCTGTTTGGTAGAATCGGTAGAAGCGATTGCCTTTTGCTGGCAATGCCCATGAAGTTTGATATGCTGTTTGGCGTTTGTGAATTGAGCTGCTGAGATATTTCCCTTAGCCACTTCCCGCATGAAAAATTCATCGAACATATAGGCTGATTCTGAAATGCGTTTTGCAGCTTCTTTCAAATCACCATTGACAAGTTCCGGATATTCATCCCGAAACGCCAGGATCGCTGATGGTTCAATGCCAACCAGCGGAGTTTCGTCGCTGACCAAATCCTTCAATGCTTCGATATTTTTACGAGCAATTTTTTGGGCGGTTCGGACGAGTCCTTTAGATAGAAATGTTCGGGCGCTTTCTCGATGGGGCGGTAAAATCACCTTATAGCCCAATTTATTCAATAACTGAATGGCTTTAATGCCGATACCGGTGTCGAGGAAATTAGTAAACTCATCGGTAAAAAGATAGACTTTGCCCGTTTTTAAATCTCCTGAATCCAGATTCTGCACATAGCGCTTCATCCATTTGCGCAATGTCGTTTTTTGCAATAATGGAAAGGACCGACCGGGCTCAAATCCAAGGACCTTTTTGACAATGCCGGAGCTGAGTTTGTTTTTCATGAAGAAATTTGTGATTCCCGGTACAATGGAACCCAGCGCATGGATTTTTGGTAAATAGGCAATCGCGCGAGTGCGGAGCGGAATGCCGTTGGCATCGTAATAATGCTGGAGGAATTCGGCTTTCAACTTAGCCACATCTACCGAAGAAGGACATTCCGATTTACAGGCTTTGCAGGACAGGCACAAGTCCATGACATCGTATATTTCTTTATGGTCGAAGGGATTTTCCTTGGGTGAATTGGTCAGGAATTCCCGCAGAATAATTGCCCTGGCACGGGTGAGATTTTTTTCGTCGCGGGTCGCCATGAAGCTAGGACACAGAGTTCCACCAAGGAGATAGGATTTGCGGCAGTCGCCGGAACCGTTGCATTTTTCGGCGGCACGGACAATTCCCTGCTCTTTGGAAAAGTCAAATATCGTTTCAATTTCCCTGGTCGGCTGGTCCGGAACGTAGCGCAGGCTGGTATTCATCATCGGGGTATCCACAATTTTTCCGGGGTTGAAGATATGCTGCGGATCCCAGGTCTGTTTGATTTCTTTCAACAACTTGTAATTCTTCTCACCGATCATAAAGGGGATGAATTCACCCCGGAGACGTCCATCGCCATGTTCACCGCTCAGAGACCCGCGATAATTTTTCACCAGTTTGGCGGTATCGGCTAAGATGTCGTGAAATATCCTGACATCCTTGCTATTTTTAAGATTCAGGATCGGGCGCAAATGCAATTCACCGGAGCCGATATGAGCATAATAGACGCAGGATTTATCATATTTGTTAAGCATGAACTTGATATCACGCATATATGCCGGTAGATCTTCCGGTAGAACGGCGGTATCTTCGATGACCGGCGCCGGTTTGGCGTCACCGGGAATATTTCCCAACAAGCCCAGCCCGGCTTTACGCAAATTCCAGACTTTCTGAATGTCGTCACCCCAGATAACAGGGTAGTAATAACCGTAACCAGCCACGCGCAATTCTTCTTCCAGTTGTTTCGCAATGGTCTCGATTTCTTTCCGTTTTTCCCGGGCAAATTCGGCAATCAGGATAACTTTTGGCTCTCCTTTAATAAAAAATCGATTCTTTTTCTGTTCGATATTATTTTTAGTCTGTTCAATAATAATATCGTCCATCAATTCTACCGCGCCAGGATTATACTTTAAAGCGATCAAGTTGCCTTCGAAAGCCTCTTCCAGCGTATGACAATGAATGCACATCAAAGCCTTTTCTTTTGGAGGCAATGGAACAAGATTTAACTTAATCTCGGTGATAAAAATCAGCGTTCCTTCAGAACCGGCAACTAATTTTGCAAAATTAAAGGGTTTGGAAGCATCGCTGAATGGCTCTGTCTCGAGCAGCAGATCGATGGCATATCCGTTATTGCGGCGATTAATCCGGGGATCCGGGAACCGGGTGCGAATTTCTTTTTGATTTTCCAGATCGGACAAAATACTGCGCATTTGGAAATAGAGGGTATTCTCCAGTTTGCCGCCAACACATTTCTGTTCAAATTCCGATTTGGACAAAGGACCAAACTCTAGCTCCGAACCATCACTCAAAAAACCCTTCACGCAAATGGTGTGATCCCGGGTGCTGCCATAAATTATCGAATGAGCGCCACAGGAATTATTGCCCAGCATACCACTCATCAGGCAACGCGTCGATGTTGCGGTTTCCGGCCCGAAAAACAATCCGTAGGGTTTGAGATAGAGATTGAGTTCATCCAGATTGACGCCTGGTTCCACGCGCACCCAATGTTCATCCCGGTTGACTTCCAGAATGCGGGTCCAATATTTGGAAATATCAACGATTATTCCGCCACCGACCACCTGACCCGCCAGCGACGTACCGGCAGCCCGGGGGATTAGAGATGTTTGATTGCGGGTCGCAAATTCAATCAGTGTATGAATGTCTTTTTTAGTTTTGGGACGCGTCACCGCCAGCGGCACCTCGCGATAGGCGGAGGCATCGGTAGCGTACATCAACAACGTCGGTTCATCGATATAAATGTCACCTTCAAAATTCGATTTTAACCGCTGCAGCTTGTTTTGAATATCGGTATTGGTCATGGTTTTGCCTTAGGTTAAATGGTCAAAAAGACATGTTGCCCTGGACAATTTTAGATATTTACTTCTTTTTGCCACTACTCAAGTCCCTGTCTTTGTGACTTTAGTGATTTTCCGGATTATCTTGGTTGCGTGTTTGTAACCATTGTACTCTCTATTTTTCCTCTTGCCAATATAAGTCCTGGTATTGAATTTTAAAAATATTCTGATAATCAATTAGCAGAAATCTACATTATAATAAGCCTGCTGTTGAACATCACCAATTTCTCATGGGTAACGGTGGGGTTTATGTTTCGTGTCTGACTTTTGGATATAAAATACATGAACTTGAATACTTATTTAACGGATTAACACAGATTAACAATGTGTTAGTTAAGTACTTGGGCAAAAATAATGTAGCAAAACAAACTGTTATTTGTTCTTCGTTTTACTTTTACCTTATTACTTAATTATCCGTTAATATCCGTTGTATCCGTTCGATCCGTGTTCTAATTATTTGTTAAAACCCTTTTCGAATGGGGTATAATTAGTGGTTAAAATATTTTCCTGCCAGACAATAAATCTGCTTGAAATTCGGCTGTTAAATATTAATTTTGAGCCAATGAATAATAATCAAAAAATACCGGTCGCTCTCACAATTTTGAGACGCCGGTTTGTGTGTCACTTATTTCATCAGTATTAAAGGATAATCTTAGTATGCCCGAATTTATAAAACCCTTTACTGAAATGACCCCACATGACTACGAGATGCTGGGCTTGAAAGCCGGTATTGAAATCCATCAACAGCTAATGACAGAAAAGAAATTGTTCTGCCGTTGCCCCGCCGGCAGATATTCCGACGAATACGACGCTGAAATTCTGCGCCATATGCGTCCGACCCTCTCGGAACTTGGCGAATACGACGGCACTGCGCTAATGGAATTTAAAACCAAAAAAGAGATCATCTATCGCATCAATCGCGAAACTGTCTGCACCTACGAAATGGATGACACGCCGCCCTTTGAGATAAATCAGGAAGCGCTGGAAATTGCTTTCGAGATTGCCATGCTGATGAATTACAAACTGGTCAACGAAATTCATATCTCCCGCAAGCAGTATCTCGACGGCAGCATTCCCACGGGTTTTCAGCGCACGACGATTGTCGGCGTGGACGGCTGGATTCCCTATAAAGGACGCAAGATCGGTCTTATCCAGTTGGGTCTTGAAGAAGATGCATGCAGGGAAATATCGGATATCGGTCATCAGCGTATTTATAATACCGATCGGCTTGGAATGCCCCTGATCGAACCCGTCACAGAACCGGTTTTAAAAACGCCTCAGGAAGTTGCCGATGTCGCCAATATTATCCGCTGGCTGGTTCGCAGCACCGGGAAGGTTCGTACCGGAATCGGCGCCGCCCGCCAGGATGTCAATGTCAGCATTACCGGCGGAACTCGAATAGAGATCAAAGGCGTTCCACGGATTCCTCTGATCCCTCTTCTCATTTACAACGAAGCTATGCGACAGCACTCACTATTGCAGATACGGGAGGAGCTCAAGCGCCGCGTCATTACGGAAAAGACATTTAAAACGAATGCAAAGGACGTCACGCATCTGATGAGTAAGACCTCCTGGGCGCCCATCGCCTGGGCAATCAGAAACGGCGAAAAGGTGTTTTGTGTAAATCTGAAAGGTTATCGTGGAATCCTGAGCGCTCCGACACAACCCGGAAAAGTATTCTCCAAAGAAATTGCCGACCGTGTTCGGGTAATCGCCTGTTTGACCCGAATTCCCAACATTCTGACATCCGAAAGC
>JAGLWX010000024.1 GCA_023133185.1 Fidelibacterota bacterium | reverse complement strand
GGTTCTATTCTGGGAGCATTTATACTTGCGATTTTTACCAGGAGAGCAAATGACAGAGGAACGGTGGTCGGCGTATTGTCCGGTTTCATAGTAAATCTCCTTTTATGGAAATTTGTTCCGTCTGTCTCGTGGCTATGGTGGAATGTAATAGGATGTTTGATCACTGTTGGTGTCGGGTATGTTATCAGTCTGATTTTCAAAACTAAAACAGTGAAGAATATTGATCAGTACACCTGGAATAAAACTACACGCAATGAGTATAGCGCTACCCGCCGACAGTGGCGTATTCGTTACACAATCCTGATTGGATATTTCCTGTTTATATTGTTAATCATGTCACTTATTAAATAAAGTAATGAGTCCACTTAAAAAACTATCATTTATTCTTGTCATACTGAGTAATTCCGATTTATCGGGATGTTATCGAAGTATGCTTAGAGGATGTCTCCCTTCGATGAATTCAGGGTGACATCCAATTAATTGCTTTTACGACCTTTTTTAAGTGGACTCCGTAATCATTCAGCAAATAATCCAAAAGCTTGAAGAAAGACACAAAGGAGGGATATGGATTTAAAATTTCCAAATAAATTCTTAATGAATTATGTGCTCAAAGTTTTAAACAGGTTGTTTTAAATTTTAAAGTTTAAAACGAAATTTTTAACAAAACCAATATAATGTTAATAATAAATTGTAAGCGTTATAGCAACCAGAAAGTTAGACATAAAGCTCAACGCACGGGCAGGCAACAAGTATTAAAAAGATAGGAGAAAAGGAATGTTTGAAAGAGAAAACAACCCCCGCAACGTAAGAAGCGCAGAAATTGTAGCTGGATTAGCCTCATACCAGGAAGCAGACAGTATTGATTATCCTACACAACAGTTAAGCGGGGGACTGAAGAAGCACTACGGAGACAAAACTTCAGTAATTATCAACTGTGATAACAATTCACCGGATGGGACAGAGGAGGTTTTTCTGGGTACTGTGACAGAGGTTCCCAAGATTTATATTACGACTCCACCCGGTATCTTAGGGAAGGGCTACAACTTTGAGAATATATTCCGGAAAATGCTTGAACTCGACGCAAAAGTGTTGGTCTGTGTAGATGCCGACCTATTGAGTATTACCCCGGAATGGGTCAAATATTTCATTGATCCGATCCTTAATGATTATGACTTTGTTAACCCTTTATACTCAAGACACAAGTACGATGGAACTATTACAAACAATATCTGTTATCCATTGATTTACGGCCTTTTCTGTCACAATATCCGTCAGCCGATAGGTGGCGATTTTTCAATGTCTAAAAGATTCGTGAATCATCTTGTTTGCAAGCCGTGGCACAGAACCACCGAAGAATATGGAATAGATATATTCATGACTATGAATGCAATTCTCGGGGGATTCAAGACGTGTGAGACAGGGCTCGGTGCAAAGCGTCACAAACCGAGTGCACCA
The DNA here is from genome assembly GCA_023133185.1 of Fidelibacterota bacterium. GTDB lineage: Bacteria > Fidelibacterota > UBA2242 > UBA2242 > UBA2242 > UBA9312. Next base: position 4,310 of record JAGLWX010000024.1, on the reverse strand, counting down.
AAGCTCGGGGCTATGTTCATACAGGTTGTTAGTACAATGTTTCTGACCATAATTAGTAACTACGAAACATGGAAGGAGGCGACAGTCATTGAACAACCGGCACTATTTGGACTCAGACACATGGAACTACCGCAAGAGCTAACAATTGATAGAAGCGCAATAGAAAAACAGGCGAGAGACAATTTTAACCAGTACAAAGAAATCCTGGAGAGAGTGCTTTCACCAGGCATATATGCTGATCTAAGTCACATGTTCTCCAGTAAGGGAATTGACATCAATACTGACCAGTGGGTGACAATCATTTACGATATGATCGCTGCCTTCAAGTCAGCCGGTGACCGCAACAACGAAATTGTAGAGTCATTAAAGGGACTTTATTTCGGAAGAACTCTGACTTTTATGAACAAAACGTGGGACTGGAGTAGTGAGCAAACGGAGCTTGAAATACTCGCACAGGCTAAGGTTTTCCATGATAAGCGTGATTATCTAATATCTAAACTTGAGGAGTAATTAAATGGCAAACTTCATAGCGCCGTACAACACTATTATTTTATGCTATGGATATCTTCAAAAAAATAATTGAAGTATCAAAAGAAAAGATGATTTTGATATTGGATATTTCTACTAATAAAAGTGAAATAGTAGTAATTTATTGGCTGTATTTTGAAGACTAAGATTTGGAATATGAGAATGTGGATATGAAAAGAAAAAAAGCAGTTTTTGTTCATTATAGAGTTGGCTTGACTGATGGTGTTTCGTTAGAAATTGAAAAACGACGTCACATTCTTAAGGAAATGGGATATGAGGTAAAACTTGTATCTGGTCCAAGGCAAAGTGGAGCTGATTTTATCATTGACGAATTGGAGTTTGACACTCCGGTTATTCGTGATATCAAAGAAAATTGTTTTAAATATTTCAATAAGGCAACTCTTGATTCCGGGAATTTGATGGCTATGGTTGATGAAGTCTCAAAGCGCATTGAAGAGGCATTTTTAGCTTATCATCATAAGGAAAAATTTGATGTAATATTTTTACATAACATGTTTTCACTGGGGCTACATATTAGCGCCGCATCTGCATTTGCAAGAATATCTCAGAAACTCAATATTCCGGTTATTGCCACGCATCATGATTTTTACTGGGAAAGAAAAGATTTTTTGGAGCCTGTAAATGAGGAGGTTGCCGGGTATCTGGAAACTTATGTTCCTCCGCTCCAAATAGATAATATCATACATGTGTGCATTAATTCACTGGCACAGGCTGAATTAAAGCGGAGAAAAGGTATAAGCGCGGTTGTAATGCCGGATGTCTTTGATTTTAAACAAAAATCATGGACTCCGGATGAATATAATTCCGATCTTCTTCAAACTATTGGCGTAAAACCAAATGATCTTGTAGTTCTACAGGCAACTAGAATTGTGAAGCGCAAAGGGATAGAATTAACGATTCAATTTGTCCGGGAATTAGAAAAACATAAAGATAAACTGATCGGAAAAACATTATACAATGGTAAAAAGATCACCAGGGATAGTAATGTAGTATTAATACTGGCTGGATATGCTGAAGAATTTGACAAACAGTATCTTAAGAATCTCGAGGATGAAATAACTACGGCAAAAATTAAAGCCAGGTTTATCAATCCGCTTGTTGGCGCTGAACGAAGCTATGGAGACAAAAAGATTTACTCATTGTGGGATGTATATGTTTTTTCCGACCTCATTACTTATCCGAGTATATTAGAAGGCTGGGGCAACCAATTTATTGAGGCGGTTTTTGCCAAAAAACCAATTGTATTATTTGAATATCCGGTATTTATATCAGATATCAAAAAAGAGGGCTATTTTTTAATTTCCCTCGGCAATAAAATTCGCAGCAATGGTGTAAATAATCTATTGGAAATTGATGTTTCTCAAGTGAATAAAGCCACTATTGAGTCAATCAAAGCGCTAACATCCAAGGAAACAAATATACTGTTAGATAGAAATTTTGAAATTGGCGCAAGATATCACGATTATCACGTGTTAAGAGAATTTTTAACAACTTATGTTTAAGAACTATAAGAGAATTTAGACCGATTATCTATTGTTTACTCCTGTCTATTCCTGTCCTATCAAATACCGAAAAATGAATATTGAAACAGTAAACGAAAAAGCCCGATTTATTAGGTCGGGCTTAGTGAAATTGAAACGTTATGTCAGACTATACTACAGAATGTTCTAATCGCTCAGCAATCCACACTTTGATAACAGATTGCCGGGTAACACCTAAACGCCGGGCTTCATTATCCAGAGACTTAACCATCCAGGATGGAAAATCAACATTGACTCGTTTCTGATCCAGACCAGGTCTTTTAGCATTCTTCAGATCAAGATGTCCGATAATATCTTTTCCGTTATCAAACTTTTGATCCAATACTTCAGCTTTTATATAGTTTTTCTTCATTTTTTCTTGACCGCCTTGCTGATATTATTCTTATTGTTTGACCTCGATATGTAATAATCACCGACCAGCAAATATCATCAATCGCTCCAATAAGAAGGAATCTTTTTTCATCAATGGTTTTTGCCGGGATTTCCAGCCGCACCGGATCGTCCCATAGTTTCTGCGCTTCAATGAAATCAATGCCATGTTTTTCTTTGTTCCGTTTACTCTTGTTTCTATCAAACTCAAATTCCATAACAGTATAAATGTAGTATAGTAATTATACCATAATCAAGTATTTTTTATAATTAAGAATAAGCCCGATTTTTAAGGTCGGGCTTTAATGCTTGTACACTTATGAGTCCAAATTACTTTATCAGAATACACTTCCTCACCGCTGAAAACCCGTCTGCCCCGCCGTTGGCGGGATCGCTAACCTGAATCCGATATATATAGACGCCGGAACTGTATTGTGATGCATTCCAATGAACCAAGTAGCATCCTGGTTGTTGAGTCTCGTTGACCAATGTTTCCACCAAGCGACCATTCATGTCAAAAATCGACAACACTACTTTGGATTCTTTGGGCAGTTCATATTTGAATGTCGTTGTTGGGTTAAAAGGATTGGGATAGCCAATAATAATGTCTGAGAATTCAGGAGCATTAGTAATTTCAGCAACACTGGTAGGTACAGAATCAATCAAAGTCAATTGAATTGCATCTGTACAGACGTAAATTGAAGCATTGCCACTGGCTTTATCAGTAACGATCACCTCAACAGAATCGCCACCTTCAAAATTCCATTTTCCTAATTCATTCCATTGATTAGCCCCAAACCTCTGATTAACAAAAAGTGTATCTCTGACAAATCCGGATGAAACTATGAATGGCGTATCTATCGCCCTGTTATACGCCGGAACCCACCATGCATCAACTTTCCAGAGCCCGGAATTTGGCACAACTGCTTGCCACACGGCGTAGTCAGAACCACTGCCGACAGCATTCAACCGGGCTTTCGTATTTCCCCAGTATCCTGTATTTGAACTTTCGAACCAACCTGTTCCGAATTCATTGTAAACGGAATCATCCGTATCAAAGATCAAACTTGGGGGTGGTGGTTCAGGTTTTAGCATAACAACCAGGGCATTGGCGACCTGACGCTGACTACCATCGGAGGGTTTATTTAATGGAGAGTCAGCTGCTATAATCGTTGTAGATCCTCCGCCATCCAATCCCATAGCCTCTACACAGCCAAGACTGATCATTGTCTCTGCAACTTCCGGAATACTTAGTCCAAGACTCCAATTACTCTGACGACCATCAACCGCAAACATTATAACATGATTGTCAGATGTATAACCGATAGCTGTTCTGGGATCGATATCATCTAATAATCCTATGCCACTACCCCAAAATATCTCCTCATCATAAGTCACATTTACTACGCCGCTGCTAACAAGATTAGGTCCACCTCCTATACTCTGACAGGTATTCCACGGTTTGGCATTTGGAGTAAAAAGCGCAGGGTCCGGAGGAGGAGCCGGATTTCCCTGATAATTAGGATTTGGTTCGGGATAGCTATATATAGTGTTTTGCCACATATATGCCCATGTTACATCCGGGGTGCCATCCGGTTTAATACCAAAGGCGCCTCGGGTTGGATAATATGTTACCCCCGATCTTACGATAGTAGCGAGAGGAGCGCAAAAGATGATTCCATCAGCTTGCACTAAGCCTAAGGCAATTCCTGAATAAAAAAAGCCTCCGTTTATTCCTGCATATCCATTATTCCGTGACACCATCGAAGAAACAGTTTCACAATAGTTTCCTTCATGCATAACCGGTTTGATTACAATATTGGTATCTGATAGATCGACATCAATATACCA
>JAGLWX010000239.1 GCA_023133185.1 Fidelibacterota bacterium | reverse complement strand
CACTTAGTAGTTGAATTCACGAAGTATAATACCCAATCATTACATAATCATTTTTTTTCATTGATTTCAGAAAATATATTCCTATATTTCGAGTATGTACGTACATACACACTATAATTATGACTAAAATATCTAAAACAATCAAAATCTCAATACAGCACGAGGAGTGGCTGAAAGCAAAAAAGATTAACTTTTCCGAGTGGATCAGAGCGAAAATGGATGAAGAAATCGGACTGGATCTAACCACCGGAGAAAAACAAAAATTCAAAGCTGTCATTTTAGCCGCAGGGAAAGATGAAAATCTGTACCCATTGACCAGTGATATACCAAAAGCTCTTCTTGATATTAAAGGTAAGACGATTCTCCAAAGACAGGTTGAAATGCTTCATAATGTCGGAATAAGAGACATTGCAGTTGTCAGGGGATATAAAAAAGATAAGATCCACTTTCCGAATCTGAAATATTTTGATAATGACAATTATGAAAATACGGGAATTCTGGTCTCTCTGTTTTTAGCGAGAGAATTTATGGATAGAGATACTGTAATTTTATATGGCGACATTCTTTTTGAAATAGATATCCTCAAAAGGTTAATAGAGACACGACACAATACTACTTTGGTTGTTGATAGGGGTTGGAAAAAACGCTATGAGGATAGTTACGAGGAACACCCTTTAGCTCCTGAGTTGACAATGCTGTCTGACAAAGAGAAGGAGATTGAAATAAGTTCTGTCGGTGTTGGTTTACCGAAAACAGATTCAACCTCTGAATTTATTGGATTAGCGAAATTGTCAAAAAATGCCTGCTCAACATTAAAATATTTATATAAAAACGTTTATAGTATTGATCAAAATAAGAAATTTCACAGCGCAAAACATATCAAGGAAGCATCATTCATTGATTTTATTCAGGAGTTGATTGACAGAGGAGAAAAGGTCACGGCACTGGAAATTTGGAGGTCATGGATTGACATTGACACTTTTGAAGATTATAGAACGGCATGGAAACTAATAGATGAGATACCTTGGAGAAACAAATGAAAATAGTTTATTCTTATTACGTTTTAGACCTTGTACACAGAGGTCATTTAAAAATGATGGAGAATGCAAAAGCAATCGCCGGGAAAGACGGCAAGCTGATTGTCGGAATTTTAACCGATGAAGCGGTAATGGAAAAAAAGCCGAAACCAATAGTATCCTTTGACGAAAGGTTTGATCTCGCAAATGCATTAAAATATGTGGATTTGGTTGTTGCCCAGGATACCTACTCTCCTTTACCAAATGTGAAAAAAATCAAACCTGATATTTTAATGGAGAGTACAAGTCATACGGATGAGGCTATAGAAGAAGCAAGAGAGCTTATGGAAAGTATCGGAGGAAAAGTAATTGTTATCCCCTATTATCCTCCTCAGTCTTCTTCTGATATAAAGAATAGTATAATCGAAGCTAGTAAAAATAATAATGAAAAAAACAAGGAATGAAGCAATGCAGGAAAAATTAACTGATTCTACAAGATTACAGATTAAGCAATGGCAGACAAAAATGTTTTGGATGATGTGGATTACCTATGCATCGTTTTATCTATGCCGGGTAAATATTTCTGTTGCAATGCCTGGCATCATGCAAGAATTTGGATTGACAAAGACAAACCTGGGAATAGTATTAAGTAGTTTTTTTGCTATGTATGCCATCGGACAATTCATAAACGGTCAGTTGGGTGATAAACTCAATTCCAGAAAAATCATCACTATTGGACTTATCGCATCCGCTATAATGAATTTCCTATTTGGTTTTACCGGTGGGCTTATCGGTTTTATGGTGGTGCTTTGGGGAATAAACGGCTATGTCCAGTCAATGGGATGGGGACCGACTGTTAAGGCAATGGCAAATTGGTTTCCAGGTAATGTAAGGGGCAGAATTTCCGGACGTCTTGGCACATCTTACATTATTGGGAGCGCTCTTTCATGGTTGCTTGCCGGTACTATTATAAAATATTATGGTTGGCGTTTTACTTTTTGGGTTCCCTCGATAATCTGTATTTTTATTGCCATTCACTGGTTTCTTCGAGCAAGAAACGCTCCTGAAGAAATCGGATTGCCAAGCGTTGAGGATCAGGAAAATGGCATTGAAAACACAGAGGTACGTAAAGATGAGCACATTGGTTTCAGGGAAACTTTAAAAATAACTCTTGTAAATCCATATGTTTGGTTTGCGGCATTTGGCTTATTTGGGCTTAATATAGTTCGTTACGGTTTTATGAGCTGGGCACCAACTTATATGTTCGAGGAACAAGGCGCATCCATTTCCGTGGCGGCGTATAAGGCTGTTGCGCTTCCCGTTGCCGGCGTGTTAGGCGCAATTTTTGCCGGCTGGGCGTCGGATAAAATATTCAATAACCGGAGAGCTCCGGTTGCTTTTATAATGTTATTATTACTTGCCATATTTTGCTATTTATTTAGAGTAGTTCCCGGAGAAAATTGGGTTTTAAGTCTGATTATACTGTTATTTATCGGATTTTTTACATTTGGTCCACATATACTTATTGTAGCTGCTCTGCCGGCAGATTTTGGTTCGCGTAAAGCCGCTTCGTCAGTTACCGGTTTTATTGATGCGATGGGATACGTCGGCGCATTTTTGACCGGGGTCGGAACAGGTTTTTTGGTAGATAATTTCAGCTGGGATGCCGCTTTTTACTTCTGGGTTTTTGGGGCAATTATGGCTGCACTTATGATGGTATTTGTATGGAAATTTGAGCTGAAAAAAGGATAGAGATTTGATGAAAAATATTAAACTGTTTTCAATAATTATATTATTTTTTGGCATAGTCACAAATATGCAACTGCTTGGTCAGCCGGAGTTTCAATTTACATTGCAATCATGGGCAACATATACGACAT
>JAGLWX010000238.1 GCA_023133185.1 Fidelibacterota bacterium | reverse complement strand
ATATTGAAGGTTTTTCTCATATTATCTTAATATGCCACTTTCATTTGTCCAGGGGATGGAGCTTTGAGGTAAAGCCATTTATGGATGACCAATTGCGCGGATTATTCGCAACACGGGCGCCGGCTCGTCCGAACCCAATTGGCATCTCAATAGTACGCCTTGTCAGAGTTGAAAAAAATATACTTCATATTCAGGATATAGACATTGTAGATGGAACTCCCCTGTTGGATATCAAACCTTATATACCGGAATTCGACGTGAGAGATGTAGCGAAAACAGGATGGCTTAAGAAAAATCTACATAAACTTCCTACATCAAAAGATGATGAGAGATTCGCAAAATGATTTGGGCGACTTCCGATCGGTCGCAACTTCACACACCTGCGAAACTATCAATATATTAATGATCGCAGAGATTAATTCCGGAATCCACGCTTTACAAGGCTCTCTAAAATTTCGACAATATATCTCAGTTTCTGATTGCCGAGGGAATCAACCATAAGATTGCATTCCGAAACTTGACTTAAGACTGCCATATCAAAGAACATAAACCGATCTTCAAACTTTGCCGGCAGGCTTGAGTTAAGTCGAATCATTATTGCCCTTAACTCGAGTCGTCTCAAACATTCACGCTTATTCAAAAAATCCATCAAACGCCGCCTTAAGTCAAGGGCTGGCGAACCTAAGGCTTGAAAATATCAAATAGTTAGCCCTGTGGCAGATTCCACAGGGCTAACCCCTTGCGCAACGAACTGAAAACCCGAAATACTTACCGCCTGCGATTACTATCCGAATAATGGTAATAATACCATGCGCGGTACTTCTTCAAAGTCACTCCACCTTTGGTTAAAAAGAAGTTGCAATGGCAAAATACATCGTTCTTGGAATTCTAGGTCCGTAAGTATAAGCCGGGTCACGATCCGGCCCTCTATCAAGATCATCCTGAAACGCATTTGTTATGTTTTTTACTCCCAGGGATACTTTTCCTTTTAATCCCTGTGAAAACGTATAACGATACGATAATCCTAAATCTACTTCGATAAACGAACCGCTCTTTTCAATAATTAAATCAGGATCTTCCTGACCTTCCGCCAAAACCTCATGGGGAATTAGAGCGCTACCGGTATAACTGGCGGCTGTAAAAATACTACATCTCGAATTAAGATTATAAGAGACTCTAAAATTACCGTAAACATCCGGCGTTCTCAGGAATTCTTTTGTACCAAAGTCTTCCAGCATCTGATCATACCTGTTTCTTTTTAAAGTCAAACCGCTGCGCAGTTCCAACTTTGTAACAGGCCGAATTCCCAGATCAAATTCAATACCTTTTACCACAGCTCCTTCACCGTTAACCCTTTCCCAGATTTCGATATTTCCCGATTTTTCAACATATTCATTCATAAACACATTTGTCAAATCTGTCAGGAAACCGGTAGCCGCGAACATTAGCGGAATCGAACCTATATACCCGATAAAATCGAGTCCTCCGCTATATGAAAAACTGCGTTCTTCCTTTAATCCTTTAAAGTTACGCGTGACTCTCTGGTCTCCGCCAACCGCGCAAAGATGTAAATCTTCATCATAGGTTTGCGGGGCTTTAAATCCGGATGTAACAGAAGCTCTGAGATTAAAACCCTGTCCAAATTGATACTTCAGGTTAAAGCGCGGACTAAAAATAACATTTTTAACTTCTGAATGCTTATCCACTCTGGCGCCGATTACAAATTCCAATTGTTTTTTAGGTCCGAAGTGCAGATTGTCCTGGATAAAAAATCCTACGTTCTCATACACCTCGTCAATGTGATAAGCCGGATTAGCCGCGGCTTCATCTTTCAAGCCATCACTTGAATATTGAAGTCCCGCGCTAAATAACTGACCGCCAAGATTAAAATTTGCCTGCAGACCTCCTATATTGAGCGGATTTTTTGTCACACCATAAAAACTAAGCGCTTCCAGCGAATCAGCAGGCGTATAACCGCCCAAGCCGCCGTAATATGATTTACGATCCTGAAATGCAAAGGAATAATAAACCCGGTAATCAAATAAAGGACCAGTCCGATGATTCCAGCGCAAAGTGCCTCCTGTTCGCCAATGTTCAAGAGCTTCGGCTATTTCGGCTTCATGATAAGGCTTGTTAAATTTATTTCCGCCCCTGCGCATTTCATGAATGCGGTGCATTTGAATCGTTAGTTCACCGGTTTTAAGCGGCTGATAAAACCATGAAAAACCCAGAGATTCATTCAGCAATTCGCCCAGTTCGCTATAGGTATCGTCATCAACATCAACCGGCTTTCTCTTTCTTGACGAGCCAAAAATATACGCGCCTGATTTTCCGTCATCACTCGCAACTTCCGCCATAGCGCCAACATGTATATCGGGCATTCCTAACGTGTAATTGGTCATAAACTTCATCTGCGACCGGTTAATCATAGGCTTCCGGGTAATTAAATTTACTACACCGGCAATAGCCCCGCCTCCATAAAGAGAAGAGCCGCCTCCTTTTACAATTTCAATCCGGTCGATCATTTCTTCCGGAAAATGCTCTAAACCATAAACTCCCGCAAGACTGCTGACAACCGGATCGCCATCGACTAATATTTGCGAATATTTACCTTCCATGCCCAGTATTCGCACCTGGCTGAAGTTACAGTTACTGCAATTATTTTCGACCCGGACACCGGTCTGAAATGAAAGAGCATCTGCCAGATTCATTGAATTTTTCTGCTCGATAGCAATCCGCGTAATAACTTCAGTCCTGACCGGCATATCCTCTAAAATATGAGGAGTTCCGGTACCGGTTATTACAACCGAACCCATTTCAAACATCGTCTGTTCGAGCTCGAAGTTTACGATATATTCTTTTTCCTGATTTACTTCAATTTCTTTATGAACCATTCTATAACCCATCATCGAAGCCACAATGTGATTATTTCCTTTCGGAACAGACCACAGTATATACTCTCCGTTTTGATTGGTTGCGGCTCCAAGCGTCGTGTGTTCAATAAAAACATTGACGCCCAGCAGCGGTTTACCATCGGAAACATCTGTTATTCGCCCTTTTATCGCTATTTTGGATAAAGGCGGTTCTGCCCATGCAAAATTTATCACTACAAACATAATACATGTGAATATCAGTATTTTACGCATATTTTATCTCTCTTTTATTTTTTTATTTTCCATTACTATATAAATATTCATGCTAAATCGGTTACAAGGATTTTATAGCCTTGTAATTACTTTTTGAATCTATATAAATGACTAATTAATAAATGAAATTTGGCGGGGCTCGAAGATAAATATGAAATTTCGAGTAACAACTGTAATTAATTAAAGGTACTCTAAGCCTTCCAATTAATATCTTCTTTATTATTATACTGAATAAGCAGAAAATAATTAAATAGTTAATTATATTATTTAACGCTTGGATAAATTGAATTTCTGATCTTGAATGAGAATGATTAGTCTGTGATGGTCTGGAAAAAGGATGATTTATCGGATGACTATGGACAACTACATATCCATCCTCTAAAACATGTATATGTAAGAACAGGTAATTATGTGCAAAACAAATTGACAAAACAAGCGCCAGAATAACCGCTATTGTCTTAAATATTTTTGCCGATCTGTTCATTCTTACTCTTCTCTGGATTGTCATTCAATATAAAAACTGACTGTGTTTGATTCCGATATTCGATTAACTTTTAATAAAAAACAACCGAAAATATAACAGATTTTTATATTTTCTAAAACAATTATTTTTCAATTCTAACCAAGTATCAGCAGTAATGAAATTACTTCATTATTTATAATAAACAGCTGCAATCAATCGAAATTGTTAATTCCTTACCGCAAAAGCAATTGTTTATTCTGATACATCAGTAAATAACCACTTAATGATCGCAGAGATTAACGCCGCTCTCCAGGGTTCCGGCGAGATATGTCTTTACAATCTCATCAGGTTCTGCAACGGTAACGCCGTAATACACGTCAATCTGGTTTTGGTGAAACAGCGATTGCGCACGGTTACCCATCCCGCCGCCGACAATCACATTCACGCCCAGTTCATGCAGCCATCGCGGATACGCACCGGGTTCATGAGGCGGGGGAGTTACCAGCTCCGATGTGATAATTTTTTCATCATCCACCTCATAGATTCCAAATTCCTCACAATGTCCGAAGTGAGCAGATAACTTTCCGCCCGTTAAAGGTATTGCAATTTTCATAATAATTTCTCCGTCTTAGTTTTATTATCAGGTTTTAAACTCAACACAAATGGGATAGAAAAAAGCGCCACAAAAGCGGCTATTTTATAAGTTAAATCCAGCCCAAATTTGTCCGCCGCTAAACCAACAAATAGAACCATTATTGAACCCAGGATAAAACTTATAGTCATATAGATGCCATTTATAAAAGACATGTGCTCGGTATCATGGTCATGAACCAAAGCCAGCATTACAGGTCCGCTGGCAAAAAGAAAAAATCCGGTCACAATTAAAATAGGAATGATCAATACACCGTTAAATTTAACAAACAGCCACATCAGGATAGGATTCATAATTGCAATTACAAGCAATGAATTTTTTCGTCCGATTTTATCAGAAATAATTCCGGCAAAGAACGTCCCGCCGGCGCCGGCAAATTGCAAAACAGACAGCGAAGCTCCTGCCATCCACAGCGTGGCGCCCCTGGAAGTCAGAAAAGTAGGCAAATATATCGTCAAAGCCGATTTCATAGCTGCCCGGCAAAATATAAATCCGCCAATCGATATAAAAAACGGAATTAAGCCAACAAAAGTTTTTCGGACACCGGTTTTCTTCCTTTCAAAATCCTTTTTTATTTCAATCCTGTGCAAACGAAAATAGAGAATGACCGAAGCAACCAATCCAAAAGGTATCAGCCGGTAAGTCCCCTCCAGTCCCCAGAGAGAAACGGCGCCTAAAATCGTTAGCGGGCCAAGAGTTCGCGCCAGCTCCCCTCCCAGCATGTAATAACTCATGCCTTTGCCAATCTTATTATGCGAAACATGTTTGACCATGACCGGAGCGGGAACGTGAAACAGTGTAGAGCCAATCCCCGCTATAAAAATTAATACAGATAAAACGATATAATGAGGCGCTGCTCCTATTAGACTCATGGAAACCGCTGTAATTGATGGCGCTAAAATGATGAAATAGCGCACGCTGACTCTATCGGCAATCAAACCAATAAAGGGATTGGCAAGCGCCGGAATTTTTCTGATAACATCCAGTAATCCTGCCAGAAATATAGTAATGCCCAACTTTTCGATTAATAGCGGCAGGATAGGCGCCAGAAAAGAAGCGTAAATATCGTGGGCTAAGTGGGCAATTGAAATCGTTATTACATTCCCAATCTCGAATTTCTGATCAATTTTCACTAAGCTAAAAACCTATCTTTATAAGTAAAAAACCAATAACTAAACCGACAATTATATTTATTCCTTTGACAATTATAAAAGATCTCTTCGATTCAGCCAACAGGGGAAGCATACCGTGACCGTCCTGGACAATTGAACTTGCCAGGAGTACACTGAAAGGAATTGTACCGCTAAAGAAAAGAGTTACAAACACCATATGTGGACCCGATTCCGGTATAATTCCAACTAAAACTGCTATCAATAAAGTAAAAATTATATTTTGCTCTATCCATAAGCTAATATCAACATGCTGCATTAGAATTTTAATAACAAACAGAGTTCCGAATGTCCAGAGAAATATTTTTGGTAAATGGACTTTCACGATATGATCCCATAAATGTTCTTTTAAAAAATGTTCCGGAACCGTAGCAACAATAAACAGTGAAATCAACGTTGCAAAAAACAAAGTGCCTTTTATCCAATTCCATTTCTCAGGTCCTATTTTTCCAAAAAACAAACCGGCAAATAACATAAACACAATGCCTATCAGTAAGATTCTCTCCATCGAAGATTGTCTCAATTGCCCTACAATCCGCCCTCTGGGAAAGCAAACACAACTATCCTCATCATGAATAGAAAAATGGTTTTCTTTCAATCTACTTTTAAACTTATCGGATGTAATGAATTTATCCGTAATAAAGCCGCTGGCAATTCCAATTGAAAACATCAGAACAATTAATAAAATCGCCTTACCGGGAAACATTGCCAGCATCAAAAATGCCTCATCCCCACTTGTAGCAATCATAGTTGCCACTAATGCTCCAAAAGACACTATGCCGTGTGAAAAAAGCGTCACAACTGTAAAAGCCCCTAAACATCCCGGTATTGCTCCTAAAAGTGCGGCTAAAATATATTGACTCCAGCCACTCTTTTTTAATTTATTGTGCCAGGCTCCCCTGGTCTGTACATTCACATATTCAATCACCAGCATCATCGTAAAAATGAAGCCGGTAATCATCATACTTTCTTTAAACGACTCAATAAACGCCATCATTTTTTCTCTTCTTTTATTTCAAAAAGATTTCCGGATTTGTCTTTGACAAAAACAAGATCGGACATCTCACGTTTTAAAACTATACACTCATATCCATTTTCTTTAATTTTTTCGATAAACTTATCCCTTTCCAGTACTGAAAGACAGATATGATTACACGTTTTCGATATTTCTTGATCGGTAATAAATAGTTCCAATTTTAGATTCCCAATTTTACCGGAGGAAACCTCTAATTCTTGTTCCATCCCAAAAATTGTTTTTGCCAAAAAACGATTTAGAATAAAATTTCGTTGTAGTTCCATGCCAAGAATATTTTGATAAAATTTTCGAATGTCGGAAGATTCCGAAATAGTCAAGCCAATATGATTATAAGTCATTATTTTATCTAACTTTCTCTTTTCATATTATGTCTTCGCTCTTCTTGTTTTTCCCATTCGGCTAGTATAAAACTGGAGTTGTGCCTGTGCTTTTCAGCGGCCATTTCGCAAAATAACATCTCCAACCTTAGCTCCAATATTACGTGCAATAACGTGGCATTTAACTTTCAGCAAGAAAAAGATGGAACGATCTTCTCCTGATAATCCTTCATAATTTCCCTGACCTTTACTAATGACCATATCCGCACTTTTAAACAATTTGATGAAATCAGGATTGCAGGTTTTGAGGATTGTCCCCGGCGCCGGAGTTCCGGAAGAAATGATCCGTGCCAACTTATCTATTCCAATAGAAACAGCGTCCTGAAAAGTAACATCATTAATGACCGGACATCCTCTTACAACATAAATCACCGGTTTTTTCAATTGCTCGATCAGGATTTTATCAAAGACCGCTTCTCCGGCATTATCACCAATATATAAAATCTCCTTTGCTTTACCTAAGGCATCTTTAAAATCTTCATAGTCTTTTAAAACCAATTTCTTGTTAACTGTTTCGGCAATTTCTTCCTTAATATCAAATGCCCTGTTTACTCCAAAATCAATTACATTTCCCGCTATTGCCAGTTTTATCGCTGTAAGTAACTTATCATTAGATCTGTCAACCAGTTTTTTCATCTCGGGATAAAGATAAAGCGCCTTGTCAATGTTCTCTTTCTTGATCTTTTTAAAAGGATCTTTATTTCCGGTTATTTGACTGATTTTTTGATATATCAGCATTCCTGTTTCCGGAGGAGTATTATCCAGCGGGATATCTTTTAACATCATCCCAACATCATCTAAAAGTTGCTTTATTATTTTCTCGTCATCAGTGGCAATTCGCCCCGCCCTGAGCGTTTGTTGTAAAAAACAGGGCAGGCAATCAAGATAAGTTTTCATACGTCACTCACATTTTCCAAATATACTTTTCTTCCATAAGGCTGAAAATATTTTGTGCCTCCGCCATTTTTAATAATATCCAAAATTCTTTCATCATTTTTTTCAAAAACAGTTCCAAAAATAATCTTTATATCCCAATAATCAAAAATTTTCCTGTTCATAATCGATGATGGACCTAACATGAAAATATCACATTGTTCTTTTAAACTTTTAATAATCTCTTCAAATGTGTCATTAAAAATTGTTGTGGAAGAAAGAATCACGGCGTCGCTTTTTTTCAAATAATCTGACTTTTTTGAACCTGAAACTAAAACCGAATCATTTTTTAGATAATCGAATACGGAAAGAGATATTTTATCTTCTTCAAATTTTCGAACTATTGGTTTAAAGAGACCTATCATTACGATGTCTTTATATTTTCGGAAATCGATAATGTCGAATATATCGCCACCTTTTTTGTAGTCATTAGTGTAGTTTAATAGCGCGTTAAAATAAGCAGTCAAAAAAATTCTATGGGAAATATTTTTTAAATCAAGTTTGGAATATTTTCCGGGATTGTCCTCGATTCTATTTCCAAAATTTGCGCATACGCCAATATTCCCATTTTTTAGCATGACCGCAGAGTATCTTGCTCCGGTTGTAATTGATATGATTTTGGAAATATCAAGACCGTACTTATCAAAAAGTAATCTCAACGGTTCAATATTTAAGTCTTTTATCAATTTGCCTCTCACTTTATTTAAAATATTTTTCCATTCTGTCAAAAGCCTTGTTTATCATCTCTTCGGAAACGCAGAAAGAGAGTCGCAAATGACGTTCGCCCGTAAATCCGAAAGCAATACCCGGTGTTGTCGATACCTGAATATTCTTTAATAATTTTTTACAAAACGCTACTGAATCGCGACCTTCGTCCAGGAGAATTTTTGGAAACATTAAATAGGAACCGCCAGGTTTGACATAATCGAATACATGGTTCAGGCGATCCAGCCGCTCACACATCAAATTCCGGGCACTGAGATAATGCCGTCTGAATTCAGCCACACATTCCTGACTGCCATACAACGCTGCAACGGCAGCATATTGCGATACCACCGGAGCACATATCGCCAATGGGATGTGGGCTTTTTTGATTTGATCAATAATCGTTTCATCGGCATGGATATAGCCAACCCGCCATCCCGTCATCGCATAAGTCTTGGTAAATGTATAAGTACTGATGACATGTTTTTCCATCCCCGGAATGGAGGCTACGCTAAAATGCCTGTTGTCATCGAAAACAAAATATTCATAGGCTTCATCGGTAATAATCGTCAGGTCGTGTTCAAGCGCAATGTTAGCCAGTTGACGCAGTTGCTCCTCGGGAAAAACCGTACCGGTGGGATTATTCGGACTGCAATACATTATTGCTTTTGTTTTTGACGTAATAGATTTTTTTACGGCTTGAATATCAAGGGCAAAATTTTCTTCTTCAATTAAAGGAGCTAAAACGGGTTTTCCAGATGCTAATTCGACCTGGCGTATATGCGTGGAATAAGTTGGCGTGGGAAGAATAACTTCATCCCCCGGATCGATCGTCGCTAGAACCGCCGCTGCAAGTCCTTCGATAGCACCAACTGTTACAATTAATTCATTAGTACTTGCATCGATATTATTATCGCGTTTCAATTTTTTTACAATTTCTTCTCTTAATGCAGGAAGTCCATCGCTTTGAGAATATCCACCGGTTAAACCTTCTTTAATAGCTGAAATAGCTGCATTATTAATGTGTTCGGGAGTTCCGCTTGTAGGTTTTGCCCAGGATAAAAACGCCACATCATCATAGTGCTTTGACAAGCGTGTCATTTCATGAATAGCGGATTTAGGGATACGTGTTACACGGTCTGATTGCTTCATTTGATAGATACCATAATGTTTAAATTTTCGTTAATATCTCGACGCCCTCCGACATTACCAGAACTGTATGTTCAAATTGAGCGCTGGGAGATCCATCGGCGGTTCTGACTGTCCAACCGTCAAGCATTGAGATATTTACAGCATCGCTTTTTCCCATATTGATCATCGGCTCAATCGTAAAAGTCATTCCTTCTTTCATTCTTATTTTATTTTTTACGGTAAAATGATGGAAAACAAACGGATCTTCATGAAATTCTTTTCCAATACCATGTCCACCAAAATCTCTAACAATAGAATATCCAAATTTAAAAATATATTTTTCAATTGCTTTGCCAACTTCATAAAGATACTTACCAGGTTTTACTGCCTCGATTCCACGATATAGAGATTTTTCTGTATGGTTCACCAATTTTTTCACTTCTTCACTAACATTTCCAATCATAAAAGTTCTGGAAGTATCACCGTGATAGCCGTCTAATATTACAGTGACGTCTATATTGACAATATCGCCATCCTTTAAGATTTCCTTTTCCGATGGAATTCCATGACAAACGACATCGTTGATTGACGTACAGATGCTTTTGGGAAAGCCATTATAATGTAGCGGGGCTGATTTAGCGCCATGCTTTTTAGTAAATTCCTTGCAGCAATCGTTCAAGTACTGAGTTGACACACCTGCTCTTACATACGGTTCGATATAGTTCAGCAATTGAGCTGCCAGTTTCCCAGCCTCGCGCATCTTTTTTATTTCATGACTGTTTTTTATTATAATCACAAATGGTCTCATTAGATTTTGACAACAGGTGCCACACTATCACTCTTAAAATTCCTATACCAGTCGCTTCGATCTGGAATACACCTCTTCTACTTTCAGAATAGCAACGGCATGCCCCGGCAGTTTTTCGGGATTCCATTTTTTCATATCGTCAAAAATATCACCCTTATTATGATATTCGATACTCCCTTTAGCCTGGTAAGAGGTATTGTCATCCGTGATAAAAAGAATCGATCCCTTACTGCCGTTGAATATATTCTGTCGTGTTTTACCAAAAAAATTATCCGCCACCAGCAATCTCTGTTCGTCATATTTACTAACACAAGTTGCATAAATAGCATTGGGCTGATGTTGCTTATCTACCGTAGTAAAGACAATCGGTCCCTTACGTTTTTTCCAGGCATCACTGACCTCTTGCGGCAATGTTTTCATTATAAATTTCCTCTCATTTTTCAATTATCTATCTCATTTCGGACTGTTTCAACAGTTATATTGAACTCTATTAATTATAAGCCCTGCGCGTCTTTTTATCCGCAAATGTCGGGCGAATGATTTCCTGCCATTCGGCGCTCTTCCAGGTACCTAATTTTTCATGATTGTCAACATACTTTTGCGGAATCGGATGGGTTCCCACAACGACCTTTACACCGTACCGATTTTCCAGAAAGGTCTTGAATGTATCAATATACGGGCACGGTGGATAACCGACAACCAACCCAGTCGCCAGGTGAATGACCTGCACCCCATTCCTGACCATTTCTTCGCCGGCATATTCGATGTTGCCTCCCGG
>JAGLWX010000237.1 GCA_023133185.1 Fidelibacterota bacterium | reverse complement strand
ACTGCTTTTGCGTCTTCACCGCCAACTTCTTTTAATAATTCGGAAACCTTAATTCCGAAGGGAAACTCGTAAATACCGGGACGTTCGCAATCACCTGAGATGCTGAAGATCTTCATGCCCTTCGATTTTTCTGTTCCATGAATATTGAACCACTCGAAACCTTTCATAATTATCAAAGCCGAATCAATAAAAGTTTCGACATTGTTGACGATTGTCGGGTTGCCCTGGAATCCTGTGTCAACAGGGAAGGGCGGACGGTTGCGGGGTTCGCCCCGATAGCCTTCAAGAGATTCAATTAAGGCAGTCTCTTCACCACATACATAAGCGCCGGCTCCCAACCGAATCCGAATATCAAAGTTGAAACCCTCTTTTCCAAGGATATTTTTTCCAAGCAGGTTTTCCGACCGGCGGTTTTTTAGAGCTTCTTCAAGATATTTTTTCATATAGAGATATTCACCGCGCAGGTAGATGAAACCTTTTGAAGCGCCTATGGCATAAGCACCTATCGTCATTCCATCAAGTAAAATATCGGTATGTTCGTAAAGCAGCATACGATCTTTGAATGTTCCAGGTTCACCTTCATCAGCGTTACAGACGACATATTTATTTTTTCCTTTTGCGGCACCGGCGAGCTGCCATTTGACAGCAGTAGGAAAACCTGCGCCTCCGCGACCTTTCAGACCGGATTCACGGATAGTATTAATGATTTCCGAGCGCGACATGCCAAGCGCTTTTTTTAATGCCTCTGCCGGTTTTAAACCATGATCCAGGATCGGACCGGCTTTCTTAACATCAGAGGAAACCACTTTCGGAAAGTCGCTCTTTAAAAAATCCCTGCGGCAATCTGCTATGATTTGAGACGCTTTCTCAGGATCTACCTTTGCAAACAGACGATCATTGATCATCAGGGCAGGTCCCTGATCACACATACCAAGACAGTTTGTATATTCTAATGTGAATTTTCCATCTTTTGTTGTTTCGCCGAATTTGACGCCCAATTCATTTTCCAGCTGGCGGGCGACATTTGATTTGCCGGCAAGATCGCAGGAAATTGTCCGGCAAAGCCGAATGACATATTTACCCTGTTTTTCCTTCGTGCGAAAGAAGCTGTAAAAACTGGCAACACCTTCAACTTCCACAGGGTGAATTCCAAAAGAATGCGCCGTTTCCTGCATTACAACATCCGGAAGATACTCGTAAATTTCCTGGAGATCCTGAAGTATCGGCATTAAAGCGGAACGGTCTTCACCATATTTCTTCTTCAGGTCATTGATTTGCTCGTTTACTTTTTGTCTATCGATAATTTGCATTGACCTATCTCCTTATTTGCCAAGAAGTTG
This sequence comes from Fidelibacterota bacterium, assembly GCA_023133185.1. Classification (GTDB taxonomy): domain Bacteria; phylum Fidelibacterota; class UBA2242; order UBA2242; family UBA2242; genus UBA9312. The sequence continues at coordinate 1,513 of JAGLWX010000237.1, read as the reverse complement.
GTTTATTTTTTCCAGTAATATATTCGGCATAATCGGTTTTTGCTCAAAATCATCGACAGGAACCATTTCACTGTCTTTGTCAAAATCCATACCTATAACCTGCCCGATATTTGTCAACATCAGAATCGGTATGTCCTTTGCTTTTTTCTTGAGTGATTGAGCCATTACAAATCCGTCATCCGGTTCATCCATCATCACGTCCAATAAGACCAGGTCCGGATTATCTTCATCAAATTTTTCCATACCTTCCTGGCGGGAATTAGCAATTGCAACATCAAAACCGTTGCTTTTCAGTACGAGATTGACAGCCGATACAAAGTCTTCGTCATCATCGACTATTAATATTTTTGCCATTAAACAGTCCTCCTAAAATGTGATCTAATATTTTTTATGTACGATTATCCCCGGACATACTATTTAAAATAGCCTGATAAAAAGGGGCTTGTTTACAGAGAATTTATTGCAATTGTACCAGACAAGTTTCGCCGTTAGATATCTGATACGTACTGTAGTGTTTTCAATAAACCATTAAAACGCCGTAATATAATACATGAAATCTAAAGGAACACACAATATTTTCCATAAAACTCTAAAATATTTAGAGTCTGTCCACAAACCTGTTTCCGCCAACTTCAAAGAGACAACATTCTTTATAACGACAACCTATTTTATTCAACATATGTTTGATTTATTAGAAATTGATGGTTTTGTAAAAAGTACAAATCATGTCATTCTGAATGAGGTACGAATGAAGAATCTCAGCCAATTATCGACGAGATTCTTCGTTGCTTCGCTGCCTCAGAATGACAGCTTCGGGTCTTTTTACGAGACTATCATACTTCTGTTATGAAACACCTTCGCTATTTAACAGGGTAAACATCTATACAACAACCAATAATTTTATTTGTCAATTTCTCTATTTCTTCTTTTTCCATTTTTCCTTATTTCCCCTTTTCCCTTATTTACACTTACACAATTAATAATATCTGACAATATGACGTTTATAAATTCTGGCATGATATTCGTAACATCTCAATGCGCTTTTCAATAACCGTGTAAACAATAATATGAAGGAATTATCCAATGGCTAAAAGTTCGATTAAATCAAAAAAAACCTATAAGTTCAAAGCAGAGTTAACCCAGCTGCTCCATCTGATTGTTCATTCTCTTTATACCCATCCGGAAGTATTTCTAAGAGAATTAATCTCCAATGCCTCCGATGCTTTGAATAAAGTACGTTTTTTACAGTTGACGGATCAGGAAATAACCGATCCTGATGCCGATCTGAAAATATCGATCAATTTGGATACTAAAAAGCAGCTGTTTTCGATAGAAGATTCGGGTATTGGAATGACCGAAGAAGACCTGATAAAAAGCATCGGCACGGTTGCAAATTCCGGTACGTTGAAGTTTTTGGAAGAGATTCAGAAAAAGGGTAAAACTCCTGAGGGAGATTTAATCGGTCAATTTGGCGTTGGATTTTATTCTGTTTTTATGGTAACTGACGAGGTAG
>JAGLWX010000236.1 GCA_023133185.1 Fidelibacterota bacterium | reverse complement strand
GGCTGGAAACGCAACATGACTTTTGAAGACACCGGTCTCGAATGGGTTATTACCTCACCTCACATTCCCCATGGAAAAACCGCTTTATTCTGTGCCGCAACGGGTTGTATTGGGGAATTGCATACGATTGACGTCGGTGTCGGTTATACACTTCCTTTTGAATTGGTAGGAGAAGAATGGATCAATGCCGATGAATTCGCGAAGGAACTGAACAGTTGTAATCTACCCGGTGTGGAATTTCGCCCGCTGCATTACCGCCCTTATTATTTTACCCGTCAAAACACGGAACTGCAGGGAGTTCAAATCCATATTACGGATATCGAAGCCTTTCAGCCCATGCGGACGCAAATCTATATTTTATCGGCAATCAGGAAATTATATCCCGACCAGAAAATATTTGGGACCAAACGAACCGGCATGTTTGACAAAGCCATGGGCACCGATCAGGTTCGAAATAATATCCGGAAAGGAAAAGTCCCGGAAAAAATCATTAAAAGTTGGCAAGAGGATTTGAAATCCTTTATGAAAATCCGGGAAAAATATCTGTTGTATAAATAATCCGGCAATAGACCGGTGAAGATTATTACTGTACCGACAACTGCCGGTAATTAGCCTGTTCAGGTAAAGCCACCACTCCCGCAACCGGCGCTGCCGCTGAAAGATGAAACTAGTCCGCCAGTTGAGATCGAAGGTGCAGACATTCGTCGAACCGATTGATGTTCACCGCACTCGGGACACTCAATATCTGAATCCGGTATCGAACTGGATAATACCAGCTCTTCGTAGATCCTGCCGCAATGTTTACATTCATAATCGAATATTGGCATCAAAAATCCTTGTTGTTACATTTAGCGCTACTCAGCACTTTGATAATGTAATCATAAATACGTTACAAATGAAAATTGATGGTTTCGTAAAAAGTACAAATCATGTCATTCTGAATGAGGTACGAATGAAGAATCTCAGTAAATTATCGACGAGATCCTTCGTCGCTTCGCTTCCCTCAGGATGACAGCTTCGGGTCTTTTTACGAAACTATCAAAATTAACTTATTTTGAAATAGGGCAACGCTTTCTTAACCAATTGAGACGGACCTGCAATTAGACCGTGAGGGATAAATGGATCCGCTGTGTTATATCGTATTGTATCAGATTTGCGATTGATTAACATCCCGCCGGCGTTGTGGACGATCAAGTCCCCGGCGCAAATATCCCAATCGTTCTTGGGCTTCAGGCTGACAAACAGATCACCGTGCGCTGCTGCTATATGCGCCAGTTTATATGCCACACTGCCGCAAACAACCGTTCTATTAAATAAATCCCGATACTGTTTCCAGAGACCGGCTCCGGTTTCCGAGAGGCTTACGTAAATCGTGGACTCGTTCAGTTGCTGTTTTGTGCTACAGGAAATGACGGACCCGTTCAATCGGGAAGGCTGATCTTTTACAGCGGTGAACAGCTCCCCTGTGACCGGATTGTAAATAACGCCGATAACGGGCTTGGCGTCTTCAACCAGCGCAATAGACACCACAAATTCTGGTCTGCCGGCGATAAAATCCCGGGTTCCGTCCAGAGGATCGACCACCCATACACGATTTTTAGATAATCGTTCCGCAGAATCTCTGGTTTCTTCCGAGAGCCAGCCGTCACCGGGAAATTCTCCCAAAAGGGCTTGTCGCAGGAACGCATCAGCTTCCAGATCGGCAGTTGTGACGGGATTGTTATGTCCTTTATCGCGAACCCGGTAGTCTTTTTTGAAGTATTTCAGGATAATCTTGCCGGCGTCTTTTGCTGCTGATGTTGCCAGTTCAAGTTCGCGGCTCAGTGAATTTTCAGAAATAGATTTACTCTCCTTTAGGTAAAATTGTCACGATGCAGCTGCACAGCTTCTCAAACTTCTTTGCATCATCAATAGAACCAACAATACTGCCGTAATGAATCGGCAAAGCGATTTCAGGTTGGATAGTTTGAGCGGCTTTGGCTGCTTCTTCCGCCGTCATGGTATAGGTTCCGCCGACCGGCAGGAAGGCGACATCAACGCTCAACTCCTTCATTTCGGGGATAATATCTGTATCGCCGGCATGGTAGTACCGGACGCCGTTCAGGGTGAGAATATAGCCCACGTTCCCGGCGCTTTTCGGATGGAATTTTTTGTTGGTGTTGTACGACGGCACAGCTTCGATCACAATATCATCGATGATGATTTTTTCACC
>JAGLWX010000235.1 GCA_023133185.1 Fidelibacterota bacterium | reverse complement strand
ATGAAGAGCTGGAACGGGAAATTTACAAAATCAAAGTCGGAGACGATCTGCAACCCGGAGTTTTGCAATTGGCGAAAGTCTATGTTGCTAATAAACGGAAAATCCAGATTGGTGATAAGATGGCAGGGCGCCACGGCAATAAAGGGGTTGTTTCCATAATAGTACCACAGGAAGATATGCCATTTTTAGAGGATGGCACTCCCATTGATATCATATTAAATCCACTTGGTGTGCCGTCTCGTATGAATCTTGGCCAGCTGTATGAAACAATGCTGGGTTGGGCAGGAATGAAATTAGGAATTCACTACGAAACTTCCGTGTTTGATGGCGCTTCCGAAAAGGAAGTTGTCGAAGAAATGAAGAAAGCGAATCTTCCGAAAAGCGGTAAAACGGTACTGTTCGACGGTATGACCGGAGAGCCATATGATAACCCGGTGACCGTTGGATACATCTACATGATGAAGCTGGCGCATCTTGTTGAAGATAAGATGCATGCCCGATCAACGGGTCCATACTCGCTGGTAACGCAGCAGCCGCTTGGCGGGAAAGCCCAATTTGGCGGTCAACGATTTGGCGAGATGGAAGTGTGGGCTCTTGAAGCTTATGGCGCTGCTTATACTTTACAGGAAATCCTGACTGTTAAGTCTGATGATGTGGAAGGTCGTTCCAGAGTTTATAATGCAATCGTGAAGGGTGAAAATTTCTCCGATTTCGGAATACCTGAATCCTTTAATGTATTGTTGAAAGAGCTGCAAGGTCTATGCATAGAAATGGATATAAGTTAGCCCGAATGAAGGGGTTGGAGGTAATAATAAACAAATGAATTTTACAAGACCTTTTAGTCAAAAGCGTGAATTTGAAAGTATTACCATTCACCTGTCTTCTCCAGAAACGATTTTAATCCGCTCCCATGGTGAAGTGCTTAAACCGGAAACGATTAATTATCGTTCTTATAAACCGGAAAAAGACGGGTTATTCTGTGAGAAAATATTTGGACCGGTGAAAGATTGGGAATGTCATTGTGGAAAATACAAACGGATCAGGTATAAAGGAATTGTTTGCGACCGATGTGGAGTAGAAGTCGCCAGAAAAAAAGTCCGCCGGGAACGGATGGGACATATTACCCTGGCTGTTCCGGTCGTACATATTTGGTTTTTGCGCTCAATACCGAGCAAATTGTATTATCTTCTGAATATTCCGACTAAAAAGATTGAAGAGATCGTCTATTATGAAAAATATGTTGTATTAAATAAGGGTGGTTCTGAACTGCCGTATAAATCTGTAATTTCGGAAGAAGAATATTTTGAAAATATAAGAAAATTCGGACCGAAAACAGAATTATTCGATGAAGAAGAATCCCAGAATTATTTCATGGCCAAAACCGGCGGTGAAGCTATCCGTGAACTGCTTCAGAAAGTTGATGTTGAAATTCTGGTTCGTGATCTGAAAAAAGAGCTTAAGATAAAGAAATCAGTAACACAAAAAACCGAAATTCTCAAACGGTTGAAGGTTATCAAAACCTTTTTACTGAGTGAGGAAAAACCTGTTAATAAACCGGAATGGATGATTGTTACGGTATTGCCGGTAATTCCACCGGATCTGCGACCTCTTGTTCCGTTAGAGGGCGGGCGTTTTGCAGCCAGTGATCTGAATGATCTGTATCGCCGGGTTATTATCCGGAATAATCGTTTAAAACAGCTTATCGAGATCAAAGCGCCTGATGTAATTCTTCGTAATGAAAAAAGGATGTTGCAGGAAGCGGTGGATTCACTGTTTGACAACAGCCGCAGGCGGACTGAAGTACGTAGCGGGACGCGCCGTCCATTGAAAAGCCTTAGTGATATGCTCAAAGGTAAAGAAGGTCGTTTCCGTCAGAACCTGTTAGGTAAACGTGTTGATTACAGCGGACGTTCGGTGATTGTTGTTGGACCGACATTGCAACTGAATCAGTGCGGTTTGCCGAAAGAGATGGCGATTGAACTGTTTAAACCACATATTATTCATCAATTGATTAGACGACGCCTGTCAAAAACACCAAAAGCAGCTAAATCGATGGTAGAACGAAAGGATCCGGAAGTTTACAAGGTTTTGGAGTATGTAGTCAAAGATCAGCCGATATTATTAAACCGCGCACCGACACTGCACCGTCTTGGTATTCAGGCATTTCAGCCAGTATTAATCAATGGTAAAGCCATTCAGATCCATCCGCTGGTTTGCGCAGCATTCAATGCTGACTTTGATGGCGACCAGATGGCTGTTCATGTACCGCTGTCGTTTGAAGCACAGATGGAATGCCGGGTTCTGGCATTATCCAGCCATAATATTCTTCATCCGGCGAATGGACATCCAATTGCCATTCCATCTCAGGATATGGTGCTTGGAATGTATTACATAACACGTCAAAAAGACGGGGCTTTAGGAGAAGGTTTAACTTTTTCGTCAATTGATGAAGCGGTTACGGCTTATGAAAACGGCGAAGTCGATTTACATGCCAAAGTAAAAATCAGAGTGAATGGTAAAATCATTGATACAACGCCAGGCCGAGCGCTCTTTAATCGTACACTGCCCAAAGGTATGGGTTATATAAATGAGTTAATTAGTAAAAAAACAGTTGAAAGAATCGTAGGGAAAGCATTTCAAGAAGTTGGAAACTTTGAAGCTGTAAAGTTTCTCGACAATCTGAAAAACCTCGGTTTTAAATACGCTACACAATCCGGTGTGTCAATTTCTATATCAGATGTACTCATTCCTGATGAAAAAGATACTATCCTTAAAGATTCATTTGTCAGAGTTGAAAACATCCAGAAAAAATTCCGGAAAGGTATTTTAACCGAAGGTGAGCGGTATAATAAAGTTATTGACAACTGGACCCATACGACAAATAAACTTTCGCAAGTTATGATTGACAATATGGCAAAAGATCGTCAGGGATTCAACCCCGTGTTTATGATGGCGGATTCCGGTGCTCGTGGAAGTAGCGAGCAGATTAAGCAGCTGGCTGGTATGCGTGGATTGATGGCAAAACCGCAAAAAACCATGACCGGTCAGGTCGGTGAAATTATTGAAACACCAATTACGTCAAACTTTAAGGAAGGTTTGACCGTGTTGGAATACTTTATTTCCACGCATGGAGCCCGTAAGGGCCTGGCGGATACTGCCTTAAAAACTGCTGACGCCGGTTACCTTACCCGCCGTCTTGTTGACGTTTCTCAGGATGTGGTTATTTCGGAAGTAGATTGCGGTACGATTAATGGTATTGAGATTACCGCATTAAAGAAAGAAGAAAATATTATTGAAAACCTGGCAGATCGAATTGTTGGTCGTGTTGCCCAGGAAGATGTTTTTAACCCGGAAGATGATAATGAAATTATCGTAGAAGCCGGTCAGGAAATTACCGAGACAAAAGCGCTGAGAATTCAGCGTTCGGGGATCGAAAAGATCAGGATTCGGTCGGTATTAACCTGTGAATCTCGCCGGGGCGTTTGTAGTAATTGTTACGGACGCAATCTGGCAACCGGAAAATTGGTTAACATTGGTGAGGCAACCGGAATTATGGCAGCCCAATCCATTGGGGAGCCGGGCACTCAGTTGACCCTGCGAACATTCCACTTTGGTGGTACTGCTGCCCGTATTGTTGAAGAATCTGAGACGGTCGCAAAAAGCAAGGGCAAAGTTATATTCTCAGATAATTACAAATTTATTGATTATAAAAGAGAAAAATATTCGGTTGTGGTCTCTCGCAATGCGATGTTGAGCCTGATTGATGAAAACAACCGTGTGACATCTACTTACAATATATCGTACGGTGCTCACATACTGGTCAAAGAAGGCGACGAGGTAAAGATTGGACAGACGCTATTCCGCTGGGATATTTATATGGATCAAATCCTGGCTTTAAACGATGGGAAAGTCCGGTTTGTAGATTTGATTGAAAATGTAACGTATAGTATTGAAGCAGATGAATCCGGACACAAATCAACAACAGTAATTGAAGCAAAAGATCGTACTATTCAGCCTCGAGTTGACATCGTGAGTGTAGAAGATGGACAAGAAGTTGTTCATCACGGATTTATTTTACCGGTTCGGGCGACGTTAGTCGTCAGAAATGGTGATGATGTTGTCACTGGTGATGTTATCGCTAAGATTCCAAAAGAGATGAGTAAAACCAGTGATATTACAGGTGGTCTGCCTCGCGTCGCCGAGTTGTTTGAAGCGAGACGCCCGAAAGATCCATCTGTGATTACGGAAATAGATGGAAATATCTCGTTTGGAAAAACGGAAAAAGGTATTCGAGAAATCATCGTTTCCAGTACTGACGAGCTCCAGAAAAAATACAAAATGCCTTATGGTCGCCATATTTTAGTTAATCAGGGTGACGAAGTCAAAGCCGGTGACCGTTTATGCGAAGGTCCGGTAGCGCCGCAGGATATTCTGGCAGTTCAGGATCCTCGAAAAGTTCAGGAATATTTGGTGAATGAAATCCAGGAAGTATATCGACTTCAGGGTGTTCGTATCAACGATAAGCATATTGAAGTTATTGTTCGCCAAATGATGCAGAAGGTTCTTATTGAAGATTCCGGAGATACAAACCTGTTAGAAAAAGACCGTGTCAATAAACGTGAATTGGTAAGAGAAAATGAACGTATTAAGGAATATGTTGTTATTACCAATGTTGGTGATTCCGATTGGGATATTGAAGATGTTGTGTCGAAAAAGGAATTTGCAAAATTTAATCGCCTGTTAAAAGAAGAGGGTAGAAATCCTGCAAAAGCCCGGCCGGCCAGACCGGCGCAGTTTACAGAGATGCTCCTGGGTATCACCAGAGCGTCCTTAAACACGGAATCATTTCTTTCGGCAGCCTCTTTTCAGGAAACTACACGCGTATTGACCGATGCCTCAGTAGCTGGCAAAGTAGATTATTTACGCGGTCTGAAAGAGAATATTTTGATGGGGCACTTAATTCCTGCCGGTACGGGATTACGGAAGTACAAGGATATTATTGCAATTGAACCCGAGGAAGAGTTGCAGGAATGGGATTCTATTCGGGAAAAAGAACGATCTAAGGAGGATGAACTTGCAGCCTTACAAAAATAGACGCTTATCGAATAAAATCTATTGCTTAAAAAATAAAGTAATTGTATTTTTACAGGCTTTTATAATGGAGAGAATATGCCAACGATTAACCAGCTAGTACGTAAGGGTAGAAAAACCGTAAGTAAAAAAGAGAAAGCGCCAGCGCTGCGCGGCTGTCCTCAAAAGAGAGGTGTGTGTACTCGTGTTTATACAACTACACCGAAAAAGCCGAATTCAGCGCTCCGGAAAGTTGCGCGTGTTCGTCTTACTAATGGCAAGGAAGTGAACGCTTACATTCCTGGTGAAGGTCATAACCTCCAGGAACATTCCATTGTATTAGTTGAAGGAGGACGTGTTAAAGATCTTCCAGGTGTTCGTTACCACATTATACGTGGTACTCTCGACACCAGTGGTGTGAATGATAGAAGAAACAGTCGGTCCCGATATGGTACCAAACGTCCGTCATAGTAGGGAGATTACTTAATGCCACGTAGAAAAAAAGTTATTACTCGTGAAGTTATACCTGATCCGAAATATGGCGGTATCGATGTAGCCAGATTTATCAGTTATGTTTTGCGAAAGGGTAAGCGATCTATTGCAGAGAATATATTTTACAACGCAATTGATATCATTGAAGAAAAACGGAAAGCAAATGGATTGGATGTTTTTCGAAAAGCAATGAATAATGTATCTCCTGTTATGGAGGTAAAATCCAGAAGAATTGGTGGCGCAACTTATCAGGTGCCAATTGAAGTCAAATCAAGACGCAAGTTTGCGCTGGCATCTCGTTGGATTATTAATTTTGCAAAAGCCCGTCCCGGTAAATCGATGGCGGAAAAATTGGCTGCTGAATTTATGGCTGCAGCTGATGGCGAAGGTGCATCAATTAAGAAAAGAGA
>JAGLWX010000234.1 GCA_023133185.1 Fidelibacterota bacterium | reverse complement strand
GTGTTTAAAGAATTATTAAAAAACGTTCGGAATATTGGAATTATGGCGCATATCGATGCGGGTAAAACCACTACAACCGAACGCATTCTTTTTTACACGGGGCGTGTCCATAAAATGGGTGAGGTTCACAATGGTTCCACGACTATGGACTGGATGGAGCAGGAAAAAGAGCGTGGGATTACCATCACGTCTGCCGCTACAACATGTTATTGGAATGATCATCGAATAAATATCATTGATACGCCGGGACATGTTGATTTTACGGCGGAAGTAGAACGATCGCTTCGCGTACTTGACGGAGCGATTGCTATTTTCTGTGGTGTTGGCGGAGTAGAGCCTCAGAGTGAGACAGTCTGGCGCCAGGCTGATAAATATTCCATTCCCCGGATCGCTTTTGTGAATAAAATGGATCGGGCGGGCGCTGATTTCTTCAATGTGCTAACCATGGTCAAAGAACGGCTCAAAGCGAAGCCGGTTCCTGTTAATTTGCCGATTGGATCCGGTGAAATGTTTACCGGAATTATTGATTTAATTAATTTTAAAAGTGTTATATACGATTCAAATGCGCTCGGTCAAAAATATTATATTGGCGATGTTCCCGACGACTTAAAAGATATTGCTGAAGAGTATCGTAAAAATTTACTGGAAGAAGTGGCAAATTTTGATGATGTACTTTTTGCCAAATATCTGAGTGGTGATGTCATTGAACCGGAAGAGATTATTAAAGCTATTCGTGTCGGCACGCTACAAAATGAGATAGTACCGGTTCTATGCGGTTCCGCCTTTAAGAATAAAGGTGTGCAACCGTTATTGGATGCAGTATTGAATTTTCTTCCATCTCCCATTGATATACCACCGGTTCAAGGTGTTAACCTTAGGGGAACGGCTATTCAGCGCAAAGCAAGTCAGGAAGAGCCTGCCTCGGCGCTGATCTTTAAAATAATGACTGATACTCATGTAGGTAGATTAAGTTTTATCCGGGTTTATTCCGGTGTAATCAAAAAGGGTAGCCAGATCTTTAACTCCTCTATTGAGAAGAAGGAACGTGTCGGCCGCTTGCTTTTATTGCATGCAAACAAACGGGAAGACCGTGAAGAATTAGCGGCTGGAGAAATTGGCGCCCTGGTTGGACTAAAACACAGTTTCACCGGACATACTCTTTGTGATTCGAAAAATCCGATTATCCTGGAATCTATGGACTTCCCTGAACCGGTTATTTCGATTACAGTAGAACCTAAAAGTAAAGCTGATTCGGATAATTTGGCTATATCTCTCGAAAAACTGGCTTACGAAGATCCGACATTTAGAATTTCGCAGGACGAAGAAACGGGACAGATAATTATTTCCGGAATGGGTGAACTTCACCTGGAAATACTGGTTGACCGCTTGCAGAGAGAGTTTAGAATTCGGGCACATGTAGGAAAGCCCCAGGTTTCCTATCGTGAAACTGTTGAGAATGAAGCAACCGGAGAAGGGCGATTCGATCGTCAGACCGGAAGTAAAACTCAATATGCAGTTATCAGATTGACGGTTGCTCACGATGGTACTGCAGAGCATGGTGTAGTTATTCAAAATGATATTCCGAAAATGTTGATTCCTAAAGAATTTTTCCCGGCAATCGAACGAGGTGTTCAAAATAGTGTAAAAAGCGGAGTTGTTGCCGGGTATCCGCTACATAAAATCAGGGTCAGACTGATTGATGGAGAGTACCGGGAAAGCGATAGTACAGTGATGGCATTTGAAGTTGCTGCTTCAATGGCGCTGGAAGATGCTCTTTATAAAGCTGATCCGGCGATATTAGAACCGATAATGGCTTTAGAAGTTTCGGTACCGGATGCATATCTTGGAGACGTAATTAGCGACCTCAATGCCCGGCGCTCGAATATTCTAAGTATGAATAAACGAAATGATATTAACATTGTTGACGCAATGATTCCGTTTAGGGAGTCATTTGGATATGCAACTGATTTAAGATCTTTAAGTCAGGGAAGAGCTGTTTTTACGATGAGATTTTCCAGTTATGAATACTGCGATAAAAAAATCCAGCGGGAAATCATCGAAAAGGCAAGAGGCTTTATCCCCGAGTTTTTACAAAATTAAGGAGAGACCCCATGGCGAAGGAACAATTTAAGCGTACGAAGCCCCATGTGAATGTAGGTACGATAGGACATGTAGATCATGGGAAGACGACATTAACGGCAGCGATGACGCTGATCTTGAACCAGCAGGGCTTAGCCCAGGCGCGTACATTTGACAGTATTGATAATGCCCCGGAGGAAAGAGAACGGGGTATAACGATTAATACTGCGCACGTAGAATATGAATCAGTGAATCGTCATTACGCGCACGTGGACTGTCCGGGACATGCCGATTACATCAAGAACATGATAACGGGCGCAGCGCAGATGGATGGCGCGATCCTGGTTGTGAGCGCTTTTGATGGTCCGATGCCCCAGACACGAGAGCACGTATTGCTGGCGCGTCAGGTCAATGTGCCGTCGATCGTAGTATTTATGAATAAGACCGATATGGTAGATGATCCGGAGTT
>JAGLWX010000233.1 GCA_023133185.1 Fidelibacterota bacterium | reverse complement strand
TTTTCCATTTTTCCTTATTTCCCCTTTTCCCTTAGTTACACTTACATCCGTATTCTTAATGACCTGAATTTTAGTGCCATTGAGCCAGCATTATATATGATTGCTCCCCAAAAATACGGAAACCCTGAATATGTCCTATTCAATATATGTGGTTGCTTAGCGATCATGATTGCATAATATTTCTTTAAAGGATTTATGTAATTTGTTGACATCTCCCGCTCCAAGGGTAATGATCATATCCCCATTCCGATATATCGATTTAATAAAATCCGGAACCTCACTCATTTTCTGGAAATAATGCACATTTGAATGTCCCGTTGTACGAAGAATGCCGTCGATTAATTTACCGGAAACACCATAAATGGGTTTTTCGCGAGCCGGAAAGACATCAAGTAGAATAATTATATCGGCAAGATGAAGCGCCTGGGCAAATTCTTTATAAAATACCTTGGTGCGACTGTACAAATGGGGTTGAAAAACTGCAATTATCCGACGATCCCAACCCTGTTTTGCGGCAGTAAGCGTCGCCTTGACTTCGCTGGGATGATGAGCATAATCATCAACCAACATTAATTCATCGCTTTGATGTATGATATCAAACCTGCGTTCGACGCCTTCAAATGTCTCTAAAGCGTTTTTAATGGAAATAAAATCGATGTCATATTCCAGTCCGACTGCAATTGCGGACAATGCATTTTCTACATTATGCAAACCGGGAAGCGGAAGATCGACAGTTCCCAGACATTTTTCCTTAAATACTAAATCGAATTGATTGTTTGTCTTTGACAGATGGATATTTTCTGCCTGAATATCGCCTGGTTTATCAAGAGAATATTGAAGTGTCGGAACCGTAAATTTGGATAATATTGACCTGATATTTTCATCGTCAGTATTTATGATTAATTTACCATAGAAAGGTATTCTGTTCGCAAACTTGATAAAGTTCGTTTTTATATTTTCCAGTGTTTTATAAATATCAAGATGTTCTGGATCAATAGAAGTGATAATGATATGTGTCGGATATAATTGTAAAAATGAATGGTCAAATTCATCTGCTTCGACGATTATTGTATCACCGGACCCAATTCGGATATTAGATTCCAATCCTTTGATCACACCACCGGAAACGATGATAGGATCCAGATCTGCTTCTGTAAATATGTGTCCGATCAATGATGTGGTTGTTGTTTTACCGTGTGTGCCGGCAATGGCGATACTGTTGGGTCTGAGACGGAGAATTTCACCAAGCATCTCGGCGCGTTTGATGACCGGTATTCCGAGTTTAAGAGCCTTGTTGTATTCCGGATTCGAAGAATCAATGGCTGAAGTGTACACGACAGCGTCGCATTTTTGCAGGTTCTCAGCATGATGTCCGATGAATATCCGGATTCCTGATTTTTCCAGGCGCGCAACATTATCCGAATATTTGATATCGGATCCGGTGATTGTGAATCCCCAGTGATTGAGCAGTTCGGTGATACCGCTCATTCCGATACCCCCGATTCCGATAAAGTGGATATGTTTAATCTTTCCGAACATGTTCTTCCATTGTTCTTAATATATCGTCAACAATTAATTTTGCAGAATCGTGTCTTGCAATTGCTTTTGCTCGCTCGGCCATCTCTGTCAGTTTTTCTTCACTGTCGATTAGTGAACTAAGGGAGATGTCTAATAATTCAGAATCCAGATTCTTTTCTAATATCACAATTGATGCGCCTTCCTTTTCCATAATTCGCGCATTTATTTCCTGGTGGTTGCCGGCAGCCGTAGGTAGAGGTATCAGTATTGATGGCTTACCGTATAGACAAAGTTCAGCCAGTGAAAGCGCCCCGGCACGGCTGATAATAATATCCGCGGCGGAATAGGCAATACCCATTTCATGAATAAACGGGGTAATATGCACGCAGGGATTATCAGCAAACAGGTTTTTGATATGTTCATAGTCGCTTTGTCCTGTCTGCCAGATAAATTGACAAAGGAATTTGTCAATATAACTTCCCAGATGATTGATCCAATAATTATTCAATGCCCGTGATCCCTGACTTCCGCCAAAAATGAATACGGTTTTTAGATTCTGACGCAGTTCAAAGAATTGAATAGCCTGTTTGCGACTGACACTCTCGAGAGATCGTCGTAGAGGTGTTCCAAGGCAAATTGCATTTTCTATGTACTGTTTTGTGTCTTCAAAGGATGAATAAATCCGTTTAGCATGCTTTGCAAGCATTCGTGTCGTGGCTCCCGGAAACACATTTTGTTCGTGGAGAAAAAGTGGAATTTTCAGCATAGACGCTATTCGCATAGGGGGACCGGATGTATATCCGCCAGTTCCGATGGCGATGTCAGGTTTGAATTGCTTGATAATAATTAGGGACTGGAAAAGGCTGGTAAATAATCGAATGGGAAACAACAGGTTAATCAAGATACTTTTTATTGTAAAACCACGGTGAAAACCTCGTATCCAGATTTTTCTGAGCGGATAATGCAGGTTATCTAAAACCGATGATTCCAATCCTCTTTCAGTGCCGACAAATAGGAATTCGATGTCACCGATTTGTACGGATCGGGATTTAAGTTCTTCCATAAGAGCAATAGCGGGAAACAGATGTCCACCCGTTCCGCCACCGGTAACTAATATTTTTAATGGCTGTTGTGTTTTTTCTTTAGTCATGTATTGTCACTAATCTTAAAGGTTTTTCTTTATCCAGCATTTTTTTTGAAATGTTTAACAGGATGCCAATACAGGCAAAATTATAGAGCATTGTAGAACCGCCGTAGCTTAAAAAAGGCAATGGTAATCCCGTTACCGGCAGTATTCCACAGACGACACCGATATTGGCGAGGACGTATGAAAACATACTGATAGAAAGACCAATACCCATCAGGTTCCCGAAAATGTTCGGAGCTCTGAATGATATCTGAATTCCCCGTATAAATAATGCCAGGAAGAGGATTAGAAGAAGTGTTGCTCCGATGAATCCGAATTCTTCGCCGGCAACTGAAAACACGAAATCCGTATGAGGCTCCGGTAAAAACAGATTTTTCTCGATGCTTCCGGCAAGACCACGTCCCCAGAATCCGCCGTTTCCAAGAGTTATCAGAGATTGATGAATCTGGTATCCGGCGCCCTGAATATCGTTTTGACCGCTGATTGTTGTAATTATTCGTTTTAATTTATAGGGCGACCGTATTACAGTGAAAATCGAAAATATCGTAAATAGTCCTATAAAAGGTGATAGATGAACCAGTTTCGTGCCGCCAATGATCATAATTGTGATGCCTAATACGGCTATGACAGCGCCTGTACTGAAATCCGGTTCGGCAACGACAAGCAGTATGATAAACGTTAAAATAATTGCAGGAGGGAGGAACCCTTTTTTAAAGTCGTTAATAATATCCTGGTGCCGATCGTAAAAGGAGGCTAAGTATAATATGACCGAAAATTTTGCTAATTCCGACGGTTGGAAACGGAACGGTCCTAATTGTATCCAGCGCGCCATAGATGTACTTCCGCTGCTTCTGTTATAAATCAGTGTAAAAACCAGCAGAAT
>JAGLWX010000232.1 GCA_023133185.1 Fidelibacterota bacterium | reverse complement strand
AAGAATAATCCCACGATTAATCCCACGATGATCCGGACAAAATGACCTCTCATATAGAAGCCCGGATCATTGAATTTTGCGGCAGCAAGGGATGAACTTGCGCTGTATTGAATCACAAATCCGATACCGATCAGGATAATCGCCAATACAAAGTAAATCTGATCGATCGATCGGTGATATTTAGCGTTCATCCGAATCTCTTTCCGTCAGTGAATTGACAATAGTTTTGAATACGTTGCCCCGGTGCTCGTAATTATCAAACATATCAAAACTGGCGCATGCCGGGGCAAGCAGGATGACATCGCCAGCCACCGCATTATTTTTCGCCTGCAATACGGCATCTTTTAGTGAATTTGCATGTGAATAATTAATAATTCCGTCAATGACATTTTTTATTTTATCGGCTGCCTCACCGATTATGATTGCCTTTTTTGCATGTTTCCGCAGCAAAGGCAGAAGTAATGAAAAATCGGAATCCTTATCACGTCCACCTAAAATAATTATCACCGGTTTTGTGAAACTTTTTAGTGCATATTTTACAGACTCAATATTCGTGGCTTTTGAGTCGTTATAATAATCTACACCATCTAATGTCCTGACATATTCCAGCCGATGTTCAATACCGCCGAACCGTTTTAATAATCCTTTTATATTTTTCTGTGGCAGATTGTAATAATCAGCAATGTTTAACGCAGCGAGTATATTTAATAGATTGTGTTCGCCCAATAGTGCGATGTCTTGCCTGTCGATATAAGCTTGATCGTCTTTAGTAAATATTCTGGTCATATCGGTTTTGAATCGCATTTGAGGATTAGTTGCAAGCCCGAAAGGTAGCTTTTGCGGGAGATCCGGTAAATTATTCTTAAGCAGTGGATCATCTTCAAAATAGATGAACAAATCATTCTTATCCTGGTTACAGCTGATGTTCAATTTAGCTTTAAGATACAGAGAAATATCATGATCGTATCGATCCATGTGATCTTCAGTAACGTTCAGAATAATGGCAGCATTGGGATGGAAATGAATGATTCGT
This sequence comes from Fidelibacterota bacterium, assembly GCA_023133185.1. Lineage (GTDB taxonomy): Bacteria > Fidelibacterota > UBA2242 > UBA2242 > UBA2242 > UBA9312. Next base: position 530 of record JAGLWX010000232.1, on the reverse strand, counting down.
TCCAGCTGAAAGCTGCTGACTTCAAGTACTAAGACTTTAGGTTTTCCAGTATCTATTTGGGCTTCTGATATCAGCGAAGAGAAAGGTATGCCGATATTTCCGCCGCAATAAACGTCAAACCGTGTATCTTTGAACATTTCATAGATTAAAGTCGTGGTAGTGGTTTTCCCGTTCGAGCCGGTAACTGCAATTAGTTGCGCTTCGGGCATAAACCAGTAGGCAACTTCTATTTCACTTACAATTGGGATACCGGCAGACTCAATATCTTTTACGATGTGCGCAGAGTTCGGAATCCCCGGGCTGATAACTACAAAATCCGACTTTAATACTTCTGAACTGTGACGACCTGTCTCTACAGTTACATTATATTTGTGAAGATTGTCTTGAACAGTTAAAGGGATAGTGATGTCTCCCGAATCCGAAAGAAGAACACGCGCAGCATTCTTTGCGAGTAATAATGCTGCCGCCAGACCACTGCGCCTGGCGCCCAGAACGGTTACTCGTTTATCAATCAAATTAATTGGTAAAGA
>JAGLWX010000231.1 GCA_023133185.1 Fidelibacterota bacterium | reverse complement strand
CCACAAGAAATTACATGCTTCGATTTTCAAGGAGTATTTTAAACGGGATTTGTCACCCGGAGTACAATCCGTCATAGAGGATTTGTTGAAAAACCGTACTGATATTGCGCTGCGTAATATTAACTATCTGGATGTAGATGCAAAAAACAATCTGTTGTCGATCTTCAGAAGAAATATGGAGCCGGAAGAGGTAGGTCGCTTGTTGAAAATTAACTATCAGCGATTAGAAAACAGAGTGTTTGATCCATTGCCCGAACATGATCTGGGAAAGCCGGTGTTTTTGATTCACAACATTTTGGACAGGTATGTTGATTATGGTCAAAGCACGATGCTTTTTGATCGGCTGTACAGCTCCAACGGCATTTATCTTCATCTGACGAATTTCCTGATCGGGGACGAAGCAACGTCCGTTTTCAGTAATCCTGCGCGCTGGTTTAAAGGCGCTACGGTATTATCCGGCACTTTCTATCGCCTGCTTGCAGCAGTATATACAAGTAAAAACCTTCCCTATAATACTACAGGGGAACCGTTACGATATCGTATATGATGGAATCGTCCCAAAGGGATCTCTTGAGATAAAAAGTATTAAAACTGTCATTCTGAGAGAGGAACGAACGAAGAATCGGGTTTGATTAACGCATTGGACTACGAAGATTCTTCACCCCATCTCACTCCGATTATAAAACACGATTCAATTGAGCATCATCGCATTGTCATAGAGTCATGGGGTTTAGAATGACACATATAATTTTATGGATTATGAGTTGAACTGTCGGTGCGTCAGAAAATCCGGTTAGTCTTCTCAACACTTCATCATCATAGCAGCTTTGCTACTACAGTACTTGACGCCCTACTGGCAACTTCTAAAAAAGCGATATCCTGCTGATGGTTCAAAATGTATCTGAGCAAACGAGGATACCGCGTAGCGGTTTTAGTATTGTAATATATTCGCTCCCCATAGAAAGATTTCCCTGTAGGGGATTAACAAATTCACCCTATCGTCTGTTGAACTACGTATCGGTTGTAGAGCAAGCAAACTTCCGAAGGTTCGGTAAGATAAGCATCTGTGTCATAATGAACAAACCTTCGGATGAATGAAAATTGGTTTATTCTCGTTCCCGCCTGAATACTTTTCAAAAACGTGGTGTTGTAAATTAAATTTTAGCAGCAGTTTGACATTTATAAAAAAGTCATTTATACTTTATATATAAAGTATTTTTGGGAGCCTGGTAAAATGGAAGAAGTATTTAAGCGCTGTTATTGCTGCTTTGCGGCTTCTTTTGATCCAAAATACCACCTGCCTCGACGAGTAACTAATTCATTAGCCACAAAGCCACAAAGATTTTATTTATTGTAATGTTAGTCATCGGGCATTTTACATATTTAGGGGGTGGGATAGAAAGTCAAGATGAGTATTCCAATAAAGAATCCGGGGAATTGTCATAGATTTAAAACATTAATAATGTTTCTAAAAGGTTAAAAGGTTTCTATACTAACTATCAATAAATGATGAATTATCAGAAAAAATTAAAAGGAGAAAAAGATAACAAAATACATGAATATTCATCTTAGAGATTTGGGGTCGGTAATCCGTTCCGCATGGAAGATGGCAGTGCTTGCCCTCCTCTTTCAACTCTATGCCACGCCTGTCTATGCTATCACCTTTACCGAGCGCACTGGGTGGGATAACCCCTTTGATGGCGTGGATATAGGAACTCAGAGCAGACCTACCTTTGTGGACATCGACGATGACGGCGATTTTGATGCCTTTATTGGCGAAGGCTATGGATACATTAAATATTACAAGAATACGGGAAGTGCTGCCAGTCCTACCTTTACATTGCGCACCGGGGCGGATAACCCATTTGATGGTGTAGATGTAGGTGATGATAGTAGCCCCGCCTTCGTTGACATCGACAATGATGGCGATTTTGATGCCTTTATTGGCGAATCTGTTGGAAACATTAACTATTACGAGAATACTACCTCTGTTTCCGTTACATTTACAAATGGCGCCAATGCAGCGCTGAACTACCAGCAGACATCACCTTCGCCGCCGCAAAATAATTGGCATTTTGGCCAATTCAGTCTGGCCGGAGATGCCACGGGTGCAGCCCTTAATTCGGTGGTAGTAACCCTGGGGGGTACCTATGATTCTGGCGATCTCGGTTCAAATCCATTCCGTCTCTATGCTTCAAATACGAATGATTTTGGAACTGCATCTGCAATTGGTAGTGACGTAGCCGACCCGGGTTCCGGTAACGATGTAACATTCAGTTCCCTGAGTGATGGCATACCATCAGGCACACGTTACTACTGGGTTACTGCTGATATATCCGGCACTGCTACAGGGGATGACAATATCAACGGAACGATTGACGTATCCGGTGATTTGAGCATCTCTGGCGGTACTTTGAGCGGTTCATCCAATTACGGCAAGTTGAATGCCGGAAGTGATGTCAGCCTACCGGTGGAACTCACCTCCTTCACCGTAACCGCCGGCGATGGACAAATTACACTACGCTGGACAACCGAAAGCGAAATAGAAAATCTCGGCTTCAACATCTACCGCAGCACAAATTCTAATGTTAAATTTTTAATTATTAATGATGAATTAATTCCTGGAGCGGGTAGTTCATCCAGCCGGCATGAGTATGAATATGTGGATAAGGGCTTGACTAATGGAGTTAAATACCGGTATAAACTGGAAGATGTGGACTACAGCGGAAATACAAAACTTCACGGACCTGTATCAGCTACCCCGATAAAAAAGGCTGCTCCTAAAGAATTTCGTCTGTATCCGAATTATCCCAACCCATTTAATCCGTTTACGACGATTTCCTATGATTTGCCTGATGATGGTTTTGTTGAGCTATCTGTTTACAATATGCGTGGAGAAAAAGTCGCAACACTCATGCAAGGCAACCAGGAAGCGGGTTCGTACAGGATGAATTGGGATGGTACAAGTCAAAGTGGCGATATGGTGGCTTCAGGGATATATTTTCTCAGGATCGCAAGCGGGAGTTATTCCAGGACCAGTAAAATAGTTTTCATTCGATAGAATATATGGAGTACATATGGAGTACGCTGACTCTGTCAGTGTAACAGCCTCATAGAGGCTGTACTCCAAAATTAGGGATGATTTTCTTGCGGTAGGGATAAGTAATAGCCTTCCGGAGGTTCTAAGCCTTCGGAAGGTTCATTGCAAAATTAAATATTCCCGCAGTTTGATATTTATCCATATCAGGTAGATTATCTTTGCGAAAGTTTGCTCCAGGATAATTTTTGACAGCAACCGGAGTTTTACTCAATTTATGTAGATAGCTTTCGCAAAGGTTTGACATCAATCCAAAATCTTTGTTATTCGAAGTAAGTTTTTACCGCAACGATATGCCAACCTCCCATTGGGGTAGAATTAACCCACATTATTCATGAAATATTGCTTTATGTATAGTCGTTGATGTCGCTCGGTTATTTTGTCTTTTCCAGCTTCTTAAGTAATTTTTTAGCCCGGGCTGCGCTTTTGGTTTCGGGGTAATTTGTAATAATCAAGTTCAGTGTTTCGATCGTTTTATCCTGGTTGCCGAGCTCGTCTTTATAAATCTTAACCGTTTTTTCCAGAGCGGGAAGCGTTTTATCGGAATCGGGATATTTTTCAAACAGGCTCATGTATTGAGATACTGCCGATTCGAATTGTTTGTGACGTTTATAGAGATCGCCGGCTGCCATAATAGCTTTGTGTGAACCGGTGGTGCCGGGGAATCGTTCGTCTATTGATAAATAAGCTGCAACAGCATCCTGTATAAGATTCATTTTATCGGCAAGAATCACCGCTTTTCTCTTTAATGTTTTAATGCTCTTTTCGGGCTTATTGTTGGTCTGGAAAAGATCGGCGGCTGTTTGATATTCTTCAACTGCTTTTTCCCAATTCTTTAGCTGGACATCGGCAATTTTTGCAATGCGGTTATGTGCATAAGCTGTCAGAGTGTCACCCGGAAATTGTTCAATAAACTGTTGATATGTATCTATAGCATTTTGATATTCATCGAAATCTTTTTCCTGAATTCGAGCTGTCTTATAAAGGGACAGGGGCATTTCGACGCTGTTGGGATAAAAAATCATCAGGCGCTTATATGTGACGAAGGCGCTCTGAGACCTTTGGCTTTGAGCATAATTTTCTGCAATCCACAAACATACTTTAGACGCCTGGCTTGAAAAAGGATAGAGATTAAGGAAACTTCGCGCCTCTTTTAAAAAATTCGCTTTTACGCCGGGATCGGGAAAATCTTTTAAAAGTTCAACGAATTTAAAATAACGAATATCCATTTTGGGATATGCCGGCGTTGTGCCGACAATGGTCATAAGGTAATCGGAATATTTCTTGTAGCTTTTTTCAGTCTGGAAAATACCAGACCGAATTGTTTTTATTTCTTCATATAAAGGTGATTCGGCATACAGATAAATGAATTTAATTATTGATAGTTCGGCATTCGTCCAGTCTTGCTGGCGAATATGCAGCTGTGTCAGATAGTCCTGAACGGAATCGCAACGGGCACTAGGATAAAAACGATCGATATAGTTTTCCAGCTCTTCTATTTGAAAAGGATGGATGTTTTCAAGCTCTGATGAGAGGATTCGAAAACCTCTTTTTGTCTTTTTTTCTTCCCGCTTTAAGGTCTTTTCATAATTAAAATATTTTGCTTCCAGAATCAGATCATATCCGATGCCGATATCTTCTAAAATTTGAGGTTGGTCGCCCAGGATCATCAGGCTGTCCCGAATAGATCGAATGGTGCTGTCCAGTAATTGAACGGTGTATTCAAGGGCGGCTTTTTCGTCACTGGTCTGATTTAAAATGTCGGCAATTTGGTTGTTGTAAAGCGTAGCAATAGAATCTTTTAGTTCCAGAAACGATTCTTCGTGAACAAGCTGCAAAGAATCTATGATAAACTGACGCAAGGTCTGAATATCTCCAACGGCTTGTTCCTCAACAGACTCTTGAAATTCCATCTCCTGTTTCCCGGCAACGGTATCGACCAGGCTGTCCAATTGTGCGAATCCGTTTGTGGAAAAAATTAAAACAAACATCATCGAGTAAAGCAATCCAATGCTAATGCGATTAATGGCTCTTATCTTCATAAATTACCTCATCGTTGTTATAATTAACTCATTTCACTATATTAATTTTTACAGCTTTTTCAACTCTTTGAGATAGGGGCACGTTGGAAAGCCACTTCTGAAAATTCACAAAACCATTTTCAGAAAGGATTATTCCGGGTAGGTTACTTCTCGGTTGGGCTTGTTGAAATTTATCTATATCTGCAATAGGGTTTACGCAAAAAACTCCAAAGATGGTTTCTGTTGTCATCTCTGTTCCAGGCATTAATCCCACAAAACAATTAAAGGTATTTTCTGGTGGAAACCGGAGCCATTTATTTGCCTTAATAAAATTGTTTTTCATCTGTCGGTTTGGGAGCATAAGAAGAACTGAATTATCTGCCATGAAATCAAACAGATAGAGATAGCCGTCAATAGATGGTTTTGCCATGACAACCAGTTTCCCACCGTCTTTTATGAAATTATTTTTTACTTGAAGTTCCAATAAAATAGCAGGGTTGCGTTCACCGGTTGCAGGTTGAATTTTTACTCTTAGCTTCACTCTATATTCGAAAATGTTATTTTCAAAACCTGCGATTTTTGCTGATTCAATTTTTTGTTCTGTGATATAACCGGAAATTGAAGAGAGTGCGAAGATACTGTAAGCGGTCTGTTCTTCGTAAATATCTCCGGATTGTCCTGAAAAATCAGTCAGAAGTGATGTAATTGCGACTTCTTCAGGGATGGCTTTTTGCAGGGCGCATTGTCTGGCAAAATCAAGGGTTTTTTGCTTTGCACTTGCAAAAGACTCGGTATCCTCGAAAAATTTAGACGTATCTATTGTTACCCAGATTGCGGTATTTTTCTGAGCATTTGCAAAGGAAAATAAAATTATTACAATAAAAAACAGGGATAAATTTTTATTGTTCGATTTCAGGTTCATTATAAATAGCCAGGATTGACGTTGGTGAATGGGTTTGAATATCCGGTGTTTGTTCCCGGTCTAACATCCCGGCTGTTTCCGGAACATTTAACTTAATATAATCTGATAATTCCTGTATTGTCAACATGTTATTGTTGTCGGAATCCGCTTCGCCTTTTAATCCTTTTAACATAAAATAGGTGAATAGCCCGTGTTTTTTTTCAGGCCATCCGGAGGATATTTGTTTTGCGCTGGCAGCTGCAAAGACAGTTATGTTTTCCGCAATGTCCGGTTTAACAGCTTCGATAAAAACCGGTCGTGCGTCAGCCAGTAACATTTCATTTTCACGGTTAGCTCCTGAAAAACAGGCGTCTAAGAAAATAGTGACGTTTCTGGCGTTTAAATCTGAAAGATTATTGTATAAATCATCTATACAATAGCCGGTTTGCGAGGCATAATTGGGATCGCCATCATAGGGAATTAAATAAGCGGCGTTATTTGACAGATCGGGTGCGCCGTGCCCGGAATAATAAACATAAACATCGGACAAGTCTTCTTTTACCCGTTTGTCCAACCATCCGCCTTTGGAGAAGACTTTATCGAATTCCGCCTTTCCGACATCCGAATCGGTTTTATAGTAAATTCTTGCTTCAGGAACCCCCAGCGTTTTACTAAAATATTCTTTTACAAAAGCGGCATCACGCTTGGCAAAAGTAACATTTGATACGCCTTTGTATTTTTCAATTCCGAAGATAATCGCCAGCGCATCACTGTTTCGTTGAGATACCTGAGGGATGTCATGTTCAATATCAATAGAAAAATCATCGGCAATAATATCGCCGGTGGATTGTTTCTCACCTTTTACAGTCAGAGTTTTCATGGCGATATCCGGACTATCAAAAGGAAGCTCAATCGGTATATCTTCCACACCCCATTTACCGTAAAGCTCGGACAAGGTAAGGTAAACCGGCAAAGTGTCGGAAGCAGAATTATTAGCCCAGATTTTAAATGTAATTTCATCTTTGTATTCCCCGGGCTCAAGATTTTCTAAGTCATATATTTTTTCTCTCATGGCGTTGTCTTCAGTAAATACAACTGATTCGCCGATGCGGATTTTAGCTCTTACATTTTTAGCAACGCTTGTTCCTAAGTTCTGAACTCTTACCGTGACGGTTACAACTTCACCCGGACCTATTCTGGCGTCATTGTTGGCATCTTCAATCTGAAAACCGGCATCTTCAAGTTTTACAAAATATTTTACTGTTTCAAAATTGAGAGTCATTGGCACAGCAGCAATGCCTGTGGCTTCGTCTAGAACTTTACAGGTAAGTGATATCTGATAATCAGGAATGGAATATCCGGCAATTATTGGTATTTCCTTGATCGCTTCTTCACCCGGATCAAGTGATCCGATAATTGTACGGTTTCTTATAATTAATCCTGATGGATAATCTCCGGAAAGTAAAATAGCGCTTTTTCTAGCTGTCCCTTCACCTGAATTTTTTACTTTTATAACCAATTTGCCTTGTTCCAGTGCGTCGAGAATATTGTTTCCCGATGGTTCCCAAAACTGCAGGTCAACAACTAAATTCGGTGGAAATCCGCTGCCGGAACCTGCTCCGGTTACATTAAATCCCTGTGAAACATACTCACTGAACTGGTCATAACCGATTTCCCAGAGTTTTACTTTTCCATCTTCGTCTGCGCTTGCTAATATTTTCCCTTCATTATTTATATCCAGCGACGTTATATTTTTTTCGTGAACTTCCCGCAATTTTTTTACAAAAGTCCCTTTATTAGTTTTCCAAAAATATATATCCTCATCATCAGTGCTTCCAATTAATAAGTGACCATTTGGAATGCTGAAAGACAGTGATGTTATCACAGAGGAGAGTTTCTCTTTTACAGTTATAATCGGCGTTAAGTCTTTCGCTTTCCATAAATAGATTTCCGGGTAAATTCCGCTGACCGCAATGATCTGTCCGTCCGGGCTAATCGCCAATCCGTTTAGAAATAATGTGTTGGAGTCTTTGGAAAGCTTTAAATCGCCGCTGAATGGGTTATAGACATTTATAATTCCATTGGCACAACCTATAATCAGGTTTACTCCATCGGGATTGTATAAAGCGTATTTTATTTCATCTGTATTATCACCAAGCGTATATAACATCTCCATGCTGGGAACTTGCCATACTTTAGCCGTTTTATCCTTACTTCCGGTCACTATTTTGCTACCATCGGGATTAAATGATATGGAATTAATTCTCTCTTCATGAGCTTTGATTTTCGCAACTTCGGTCTTGGTGTCAATATTCCAGACAGCTAATTCTCCATCATTATCTCCGCAGACTAAGATTTGCTGGCAAGGATGAAACGAAAGTGCGGTAATGTATGAGGAGAATCTCGGTAGTTCAAGAATTACAGTTTGCTTTTCTGCATCCCAGATTTTTACAGTTTTATCATCGCTTCCTGTGGCAAATTTTGTTCCGTCATTATTAAAGCAGATTATATTTATGTTTCTACTATGAGCGTCCAATGTTTTTAAAGCGTCTATTTTTTCCAAACGTCTGTCAAACAGCGATGTGTAAATTTCACCCTTATAGGTTATTTCAACATTTATCAGTCGTCTGGAACCATCATCTAATAATTGATAAATGCCAACAGAACTCAGAGTTGTAAAATCCGTTTTAAATTGTGGTGCGATTTCCCTTAGTACATACAAGCTGCCATGCTGTCCGGTTGCAGGATCAGTGATTGCAAAACGTTCTCGCGCGTTAATGTATCTTCCGAGTTCAAGTTTTAAAGAATCTCTGTAAGTTTGAGACAGAATAGCCTCAATCTGGTTTTCAAGTAGTAATTTCTGTTCGGCAAATTTCTGGTCGAAGCGCAGTTTAAGTTCCTCAATTTTTTGATTATTGCCTGATTTTCTTTCTTCGTAGTGTTGTGGGGATTCAAAATCTTTTATAGGGCTATCATCTATTTCTGCCTGAATAGTCTCTTCGAGTTCTTTATTTATATTTTCTTCAAGAGAATTTAATTTTTCTACAAGATCGGTTAGTTTTTTTTGTTGTTCATCAAGTATTGATTCCACTGTTTTTGCGATTGTTGAATCAGATTCTTCTGTTATCTCATTTTTAAAAGTTTTATCAATTGATGAACCAACCGTTTCCACAGTTTTGTCAAGTAGATTGTTGAATTGTCCTTTTGCCTTATCGAAAAAACTTTTTGTGCTATCCTGGCAGATTGCAGTTGGAGATATTACAATTATTGAAAAAATAAGAATAAAAAATTTTAAGAAAAATGATTCCCGTTTCATTTTCTCAGCTCCCGGAGAACTAATGTTAAATAAATTCTCCTTAATTAATTCTCTTTTAAAAAATCTTCGATTGCTTTACGTAAACCCTCTAAAGTTTTTTCCGGTGTATTCTCAAGTTGTATCTGTAATTGACTAATAATGTCAGTAAACTGCTGGTCTTGTGCTTCCAGTGACTGAACATTATCATTAATAAGTTTGGATAATTCTGTCAGATTCACGGTTAAAGTATCGGATATTTTCTCTAAATTGGCATTTAAAGTAACCGACATTTCATCAAGATCATCCTGTGTTTCCCGCTTGGAACTCTGAATATCTTCCATCATTTTGCGGAATTGGTAATCAATGGTTTTAGATTTTTTAGTAATATCTTCCATTGAAGCAAGAACTTCTTCTGTATTTTCCCGCTGCTTTTCTATATCCTGAATTATTGTTTCGACCTGCTTTTTCTGCTCTGCAATTTTTTCCTCTATGATGGTTTCCGCTTTTGCCATAACCTCTTCGGCCGTTTTATCTGCGGTTTTACTGATTGTTTTGTCAACATAGTCCGCTGTTGCGAGAGAGAATTGGGGTGGAATAAAATTCATTGATGTACATCCGCAAAGAAAAAATAGAGCAAAAATTGACAAGAAAATTATCACCTGTTTTTTCATAAGATTCACCTTCCGTTATATTTCATACAGCAAAAATTGGTTTTTTTTGAATCAATATGGTTTCCGTCCAATCTTGAACAATAAGTTAAAACATTTTAACTAAAAAAACATATTTTGTTGGATAATTTTTTAACTTAAAAAGAGATATCTATCGTGAAGTCAAGAAAAAGGAGAAATATTTTATAAAAGCCTTTATCTTTCAAAATAGTTATTGCAATTTTAGCAGTAATTAATGGGAAGTAAACGGATGTATCAATTTCCAAATGTCTTAACACCAGGCGATACTATCGGGATTATTGCTCCGGCGAGTGCTGCACACCGAAAAAATGTCAGGCAGGGTATTGAATACCTGGAGAAATGTGGTTATAAAGTTAAAACAGCTCCGAATTTAACCCGCGGCAAATTCTATATTGCCGGGAATGATGAATTGCGCCTGAAATGGCTGGAACGATTTATCCTGGATCCCGAGGTAAAAGGTATAATCTGTGTGCGCGGCGGTTATGGGCTGTTGCGGATCATAGATAAAATCAACTATGACAAATTAAAAAAAGTCCCGCCGAAAATGATCGTGGGATATTCAGATACAACGGCTCTCCAAATGGCATTGTTGAGCAAGTTAGGCTGGATCGGTTATACCGGACCCATGGTGGCGTCTGATATGGGGAATAATTTTGACCCCTATTCTGAAGAATGGCTCTGGAGAGTTATTACTGCGCATCCATATCCGCTGGAACTGCAAAACCCTCAAGAAGAGGAAATACGGGTATTTCGTCACGGATCCGCCACAGGTGTATTAGTGGGTGGCTGTTTGTCGATGGTAACGCCCTTGCTGGGAACAATGTATATGCCCGATTTAAAAGGCGCAGTATTGGTCATTGAAGATATCGGCGAGAAAACATATCATCTCGATAAACATCTGCATATATTAAGACTGCATGGCGTCTTTGAACAGATATCCGGCTTGCTGCTGGGACATTTTGTAAAATGTTTTCCAAAAAATCCCAAACGTTCTTTTACAATGACGGATTTTCTGCAGGATGTATTGGGAGATTATGATTTTCCGGTAATAACGAATCTTGCTTATGGACATATTCGTCGGCGCTTAACGCTGCCGCTCGGAGCCCGGATACATATAGAGACCGATCCGGTGAAGCTTACTATCCAAAAACCATAGAACGATGTTTGGCATAAATATTGTCTTCAGATATGTTTAGGTTTTTAACATACAAGATATTATTAAACAGAAGAGCTCGTTTAAAGTCAAAAGCATAGTGTAAAAATTCTCAATAAGTAAAAAGTGGTATTCAGTTATGAAAAAGATCTCTAAAATTACAATAAATGAAAAGTGGTGTAAAAGCTGTGAAATATGTGTGTACTTTTGCCCTAAAAAAGTCTATGACATGGGCCGGTTTTATCCCGAAGTTGCCAGACCCGAAGATTGTATTGCCTGTAAACTTTGCGAGAAACTATGCCCCGATTTCGCGATTACCGTGACACCACCTGATAAAGCTGAATCGAGAAAAAAATAGCGGGAGTTTTTGTGGAAAAAAAAACCAATCCAAACGTTCGTATGTGGCAGGGCAATGTCGCCTGCGCAGAAGGAGCAATAGCGGCGGGGTGTCGTTTTTTTGCCGGTTATCCCATTACTCCTTCATCGGAAATTGCGGAAGTTCTTGCGCTGAGATTTCCGGTTATAGGTGGGAATTTTATTCAGATGGAAGATGAGATCGCAGCTATGGGCGCCATTATCGGCGGCTCCCTTGGAGGCGCAAAAACAATGACAGCCACCAGCGGCCCCGGCTTTTCCTTAAAACAGGAAAATATTGGTTTTGCCGTCATGGCGGAGGTTCCCTGTGTGATCGTGAATGTTCAACGCGGCGGTCCCAGCACCGGGCTTCCGACTCATGCCGCCCAAAGCGATGTCATGCAGGCGCGCTGGGGAACCCACGGAGACCATCCGATCATCGTACTGTGCCCATCATCGGTAAGGGAGACCTACGATTTGACGATCAGGGCGTTTAGTCTGGCGGAAAAGTACCGCATGCCGGTGATATTATTAAGTGATGAAATAATCGGACACCTTACTGAAAAAATAGAGATTCCCGATCCGTCAACAATCGAAATAATTGATCGCAAAAAACCTACAGATACTCCTGAAAACTACTTGCCCTATAAAATGGATGATTCGGATATACCGGCAATGGCGAATTTCGGTGAAGGTTATCGCTATCATGTGACTGGACTGGCGCATGATGAAACCGGTTTTCCAACCAACGATCCTAAAAAAATCCGCGCTCAGATGTTACGGCTAAATCGCAAGATTCAGCGCTTTCGCGACGACATTGTGGAGGTGGAAACATTTAATACGGATGATATGGACGTGTTGGTGATTTCCTTCGGGTCAACCGCCCGCTCTGCAAAGCGCGCCGTAATCAATGCCCGGGAAAAAGACGTGAAAGCCGGTCTGTTGCGCTTGAAGACCATCTGGCCTTTTCCCGATAAAGAAATAGAAGCGCTCTACAAGCCTGTCAGGAAAATCGTCGTTGCCGAGATGAACCTGGGGCAGATCGCTCATGAGATTGAATGGGCAACGCGCCGCGAAAAACCCGTGGTCAGGGTCAATAAAATTGATGGTGAACCCATCACACCGAACGAAATTTTTGAAGCCATAATTTCATAGGAACAGCAATGGATTATTTGTATTACCTGAGAGAAGATAAAATGCCGCACATCTGGTGTGACGGTTGTGGTCACGGAATTATTTTAAAATCGATTTTAAGAGTGATCGACAAGCTTGGCTGGGAAAAAGATGATATTGCCATGGTTTCCGGCATCGGGTGTTCCAGCCGTACTCCGGGGTATGTGGATTTTAACACCCTCCACACAACCCACGGGCGGGCAATTGCATTTGCGACGGGATTGAAAATTGTAAAGCCCAACCTGCATGTCATTATTGTCAGCGGAGATGGCGATGCCACGGCAATCGGGGGGAATCATTTCATACACGCTGCCCGAAGAAATATTGATCTAACGGTTATTATCTATAACAACTATATTTATGGTATGACAGGCGGACAGGCGTCTCCAACCACGCCTGTTGGCAAGAAAGCCTCGACAGCGCCCTACGGGAACCCGGATGCGCCTTTTGATATTAGTCGCCTGGCTCAAGCCGCCGGGGCAGCATATGTAGCGCGATCGACAGTTTATCATGTTGGTAAAACAGATCGATATATCGAACAGGCATTTTTGAAAAAGGGGTTTTCGGTTGTGGAAGTTATGACGCCTTGTCCCACTTCCTACGGGCGAAGGAACAAAGAGGGCAATGGCGTCGAGATGATGATGTTTCAGAAGAAAAATTCTGTTGGTGTTGAACGCGCTCAGAAAATGTCGGAAGAAGAATTGCAAGGAAAAATAATTACGGGCGTGTTTGTTGACAAGGAACAAAACAATTACCTGCAACGATACGAAGAGGTTATTGATAAAGCCAAACAGATTAATCAATAATCATTGGAGAAAAACATGGCATTTCGATATGAAGTTAGGTTAAGCGGTTCAGGTGGTCAGGGATTGATCCTGGTAGGTAAAGTTCTGGCTGAGGCTGCTGCGATTTATGACGGTTTAAATGCGACCCAAAGTCAATCCTATGGTCCGGAAGCCCGTGGAGGCGCCAGCCGTTCCGAGGTTATTATTTCCGATGGAGATATAGATTATCCCAAAGCAGAGAACATAGATATTATGCTGGCGCTGACCCAGGAAGCCTGTGACAAATATGTCGTCGATCTGAAGGAGGACGGGATTTTATTGATAGACTCGCAAATGGTTACGAATATCCCGAAAGGGAACTATAAAGTGGTTGCCCTTCCGATTATCCAGTCTGCCGTTGAACGCCTGGGAAAATTTTTGGTGTCAAATATCATAGCGCTTGGCATTATTACGAAATTGTCAGGAGTTGTTTCGGAAGATTCGGTTAAACATGCGATTCGCGCCAGGGTGCCCAAAGGTACCGAAGAAATCAACATAAAGGCATTTTATACCGGTATCGAGTTAGCCGGTAACTGGCTTGAAAAACACGGTTCGCTTTAATAAACCCCAAATGTTAAAGATATTGTGATTCACACAATTGACTTTTCGACCATTGATCTTTTCGGGCGCGTGTCCGCTCTTGGGAATCACCACAAAAAACACCGTTATAATATTGAAAAGAATTTTGATGCGCTGGTTTCGCTCATCGATGCCCGGCACCTAATTGATCAATTCCAACTGCTTCGTTTTTCATCACAGCCCGCCAAAGAAATGAAGTTAATCACGGATTTCATTAAAGACCGTGAAACTTTTCTGGAGATGCTGGGGTGTTACTATTCACTTCAATTTTTACTGATGAATATCAAAGCGCTGGATGTTCTTCAGATGAATCTTTCGTCACCGTCGAACCGGTATGATAATTATCATAGATTCTTACTGAGAACCGGTTCTGATTTCCGGATGTTAAGCGGCGCATATATGTCGCTGCTTATAGATACTTTTCTGCCGAAAGCCAATCGTCCGGATTTTATAGTATGTTGTGTCGGCACACGAGTCGATCAGGATGATATTGACCTCGGTATTATTGATGAAGGACAGGGCGAAAAGGCAATCATAACCAAAGCTTTTGGCGCTTTGAACAATGAAATGTTGAAAAATGCCAGCGCGCTTCACTTTCACCTGTCGGAGCATGTCGGCAAACGAGGCTATTCCGCATCGATACAGGAATATCATGATCTTCTGGATGGCGAAATACAGGATTTTGTTATTCTCAGTGAGATGCTTAATGCAGTGCCGATACTTGGTCGGCTAAAGTTATTTCACCAGTTCAAGCGGGAAATTTTGGACCGGTATTTTTATCACCCGGGTCAGGACAACAGATATCACGAGGGTTGTCTGCGAGGTTTATTGGGTGAAATCCGGGATCTGATAATGATGGAAGCTTCTGAAAATATCCTGAATCCCAAGCAAGACGCCCTGCGCATGCTGAAAGCGATTATCTTTGCTATAAAGACCTGGAAGGGCATTGACCGTAGCACCTCTCTGGAAGTACTGGACGTGCTGTTGAAAACCGATTTGGCTAATCGCGATGATTATATTCGGGTTCAACAGGCGCTTACCTTTTTCGAGACATTCAGATTTTTGTATCAACTGTTTATTGTTCAGGAGGAAGAAATTTATCTTGAAGAAAATTTTGTGCCGGATAGTCTTCAAAAGGTTGCCCTGGCAATGGGTTATGAAGACAAAGTCTTTGCTCCCGCATACACTCAACTGTTAATTCATTACCAGGATCATCAGAAAATTGCGCGGCAGGGCGCAGAGAACCTGATCCGTCAAATTAGTAAACATCTTTACAACATAACGATATTCGCGCCGATCACACAAAGCACAGCGGCAGAAGATTCAGATGAGATCCCAAATATTAATATTGCCATAGAGTTCATTAAAACGTCCGGTTTTTTCAGGGGAACCCGATTCTGGGATGATATTTTCTCCATCCTGGACCGAAATGACGAAATATTGCTTGATCGTTTCCTGAAAGATTTTCATTCATTGCCTGACAAACAGATGAAATCACTGGTAAAGACATATGTACGGTGGGGGAGTTTGTCGCCGTACTCATTGATATTATTAATCACGATTATCACGAAACATCGATCCCATTTGGCTGAATCGGATTTTATCAGGTTTTTTTTAGATCAATTTATGCAGCGCCTGGAAGGCACTCAGGAAAATATTAGCCGCCTTTGTCATGTTTTGAATTTCAACCCGCGCATGATGAACAATTTTCTAGTACTTTTGAACGAACATCACCTCGAGAAGTTAATTGCCATTATAGATCATCCAATCTGGAAGCCGGACATCAGGAACATCCAAAAGAATTTGATTACGCTCTGTAAATTGTACAAAGACAGCAGCTACTATTTCCGGCGATTTGTTTATAGGGTTTTTAATTCTAATGCCGCCTATATTTCATTATTAAATAATCAACCGAGATTTGCCCAGATTGCCGACGGCTTGCTGAGAAACCTGGATAATTTTGAAACTCTTTCGATCCGCATTGATAAATTAGGCGATTACTACGATTTTGAATTTTTACGACTGGGTATTCGGCTTATAAATGGCGAATCCTTCGAAAAAGTAAACAAACATTTTACAATATTTTCTGATAATTATATCCAAATTCTGTTTGATCTTTGTCGTGAGTTAGTTTCCAGGGAGATGGAATATCATATTCCGGAAACGAAGGATTTATTAGCCGTTTTTGCCGCCGGCGGTCATGCCCGCAGTCAATCGTTTGATGATGATTATGATTTGATTATTCTGCTTAATTCTGAAGATGAGGAAATACTGCAATTCGCAAACAAGATAATTTTGAAAATGAACAAGCATATAATTCAACGGTCGATTATGGCGCATTACAGATTTGCCGATCGTTTCAAGAACTATGTGACTACTTTTCAGAACCTTAAAGAATTTTTCAATAATCCCGATGAAAATGCTTTTATTGATATGTCACAGTTATTGGGAGCGCGGATGATTGTTGGCAGCGCCCACTTTAAAGATGTATTTGAGCGGGAAATAATTGAACCGTATATATTTAAAAACAATCGTGAATTTACGCAATCACTAAAGCAGGAGATTGCATCACGGCATGAATACCATACCGATTCAGATGTCATTGACATTAAAGAGTGTCCGGGTGGATTAAGAGATATCGAGAATTTCCTGTTTATTCTTAAGGCTCGGTTTACTATTGTAGATCCAATATCGCCTAAATTGTTTAAACTATTGTCACAACGTTTGGCGGATTATCGGGAGGTTCTCACGGAACTGGATAAAAATTATTATTTTTTAAAACATTTAAGAGATTTATATCGCCTGATCGTTTCCGACAACGACGAGCTTCAGGTTAAATATTTAAATGATATTATTGAACCGCTTAACCAATCCCGCCGCACTCAATTCAAAACCGGTGATGGTCTGCATGATAGAATTGTGGAATATATGCAGAAGAATGTGCAGCAAATTAATCGAATTTTC
>JAGLWX010000230.1 GCA_023133185.1 Fidelibacterota bacterium | reverse complement strand
ATCTACCGCAGCGCAAATTCTAATGTTAAATTTTTAATTATTAATGATGAATTAATTCCGGGAGCAGGAAATTCCTCTCAACGGCATGAATATGAATATGTGGATAATGGCTTGACCAATGGTGTTACTTACTGGTATAAGTTAGAAGATGTGGACTACAGCGGAAATACCGAATTACACGGACCTGTATCATCCACTCCAATGAAAAAGGCTGCTCCCAGAGAATTTCGTCTTTACCCGAATTACCCCAACCCGTTTAATCCATTTACGACGATTTCCTACGATTTGCCTGAAGAAGGATATGTTGAACTGACGGTTTACAATATGCGCGGCGAAAAAGTCACAACACTCATGCAAGGCAACCAGGAAGCTGGTTCGTACCGGTTGAATTGGGATGGTACAAGTCAAAGTGGCGATATGGTGTCATCGGGGATATATTTTCTCAGGATAGTGAGCGGGAGTTATTCCAGGACCAGTAAAATGGTATTCATTCGATAGGTATAACAACTTTGCGAAAGTTTTTTCATGAGAATTCTCTGACAGTTGTCGAGTTCTGCGCTATTCATTAACGAACTTTCGCAAAGGTTTCCTTCATAAGGTTCTCCCTAAAAGGGACGCCCCAGGTACAAACATTCGTATGATTCACTCTATTACTTGGCTTTTTTAAATGATTTCCGATATAGAGTTGCCATGTTGTCCATGGCAGCTTTTTCTCCTTTTGGCACAAGTTTTATTAACGAATTAAAATCTCTCAATTTTGGCGGAGCGCCTTTAAATTCCCCATACATCTTTCCAAACCATACAAGATTTCCATCTTTAGTGAAAATTTTCATCCAGATTTTTATCTTGTTTTTCTTCAATGGCAATAATGATGGCGCCAGTGTATATCGAATTGTGATTACACCATCCACATCGAGAGACTTTGATGCTGCTGCGATATCATCAGCATTATCATCAATGAAATGAAGACCATCAAGTGTGCCAAGAAGCCGCCCTCTGCCTTTTTTAGGTTCAGTCTGTGTTGGTGTGAATGACTTGTAGTCTGGATTTTCAACAGCATAGGATATTGGTTTCAGTATCTGTCCGGTTTTACTATAAGCGGATTTTAAACCAGATACAAGGCAAGGTTGGAAATTTGATAAGATCCTGGGCGTCCATGAACGATGTGTCTCTATGTTTTGAGCATATTGAATATCTCCCGGACACGCGGCGCCGCGCGTTACCCAGTCAATACTCCAAACAGAAATAATCGCAAGTTCCTTCATGGGCTTAAGAGCTTTACCATCTTTGATAGCTTTTTTAATCTGTTTAAATATGTCCTGCTTTACCTTATCGGCACAGAATGCATTGCTCGAAGTTGACGCTATCATCGCAATGCATATCACGACTGTAAAAAATAATTGAAACCGCTTCATAAGCACTCCTTATCTTTAATATATTTTAACAGATTAAATCTATAGTTAATTCAATATAGTATCAAGTACATTTTGCCTGGAATTTTTATTTATAACGTTTACCCTTTATTTCTTTGGGTATTAAATGTTTTGTTAAAATTACGCATTGACAATCAGACTATATTTTTCTATAATTAATTTGTTAATAAACGAGGTTATCCAGTGGCAATAATCATCAAGAAGATGAAACTTGCAGGTTCAAAAGGTGAAAAGGAGTTGGAGGGCTTGTTTGACTTTGGTTCCACTCACCCCTGTATTGAAAAAGGATTAGCTCAAAAATTAGAGATCATTACTCCGTTATCATCCCCACTCTCCTTTAAGACAGCATAGAAGGAAGAGGAGATAGATGCAACAGAAGTTGTCAGGATAGATTTTTATCTGAACAGTTACCGCTTTTCAGACGAGTTTATGGTAATACTCAAACTAACGGAAGAGGTGATTATTGGTACAGCTACGATGCAGAAATGGCGCTTTAAACTGGGTTGCGAGCGGGAGTTATTGCAGAACTAGTAAAATGGTTTTTATTCGATAGAATATATGGAGTACATATGGAGTACGCTGACTGCGTCAGTGTAACAGCAATACAGTTGCTGTACTCCAAAATTAGAATTTTTGCCAGCAACCGGAGCTCTGCTCAATATATGGATGTAGCTTTCGCAAAGATTTACTTATTATTCTCATTCCGGGGCTCCCCGCCTGACAGGTCGGGCAGGTGCTCCGGGACGGACTATCCGTAAAATTAAAACGATTATTCTGTAACCCCTACTGGGTAGCTTGAATTGTGTTTCGAGCTTTGCTACAGTACTTGATGCCCTACGGGCAACTTCTGAAAAAGCGATATCCTGCTGATGGTTCAAAAGATATCCGAGCAAACGAGGATACCGCGTAGCGGTTTTAGTATTGTA
>JAGLWX010000023.1 GCA_023133185.1 Fidelibacterota bacterium | reverse complement strand
AATGTCTCCAATTCAAACGTACAATTGTACATTTGAATATATGAGATTAATTATGAAAAGTCAAGAAAACATCTATTTTCCATTTTGATATTTGTGCCGATCGAAGATTCCTTTGGGAAGGCACCCCGGGGAAATTTGAAATTCGAAATTCTACCCCCTTTTCCGCTCAATCCACCCTATTATTCCGGGGAGAATATATACAGTAGTGATGAAGCAAGCGCCAACGCCGATTAAGAGCGCAGCACCCAGGCTGCCATATCCTCTCCACAAAGAAAACATCAGCGATCCAAACGCCAGCATTGTGGTCAGGGAGGTAAGCAAAATAGCTTTTCCCGTACTTGCAAAGACGGTCTTTACGGAATCATAGCCCTCTCTTCTCCAGCGATGAATAATATGGACGCCATCATCAATACCAATCCCAAGAATCAACGGTAAAGCCATTACATTCACTACATCCAGCTGTCTCCCAATGATGTGCATTATTCCAACCATCCAGACCATTCCCGTTAATAGAGGGATCATTGCCATGAGAGCATGTCCTACATTTCGGAAATCAATCAATAATAAAATAAAAACTACAATTATTGTTAAAATAGCGGCATTACGTCCGTCTCTGCCGATGACATCAATTAAGGCTCTGAAGACAGGGGGGAAACCGGTGGCGCGTTCACTTATTTCAGCCAGATCATCGGTAAAGCGGTAGAGAAACCGGGCGTCCTGCCAGATATTATGAGCGGGGAGCACTGTTATAAGGAAAAGACTTCGATCCTTATTTCCATATTGGTCAACTATAGATACCGGTAAATTATCTAAAGATATAGATTCTTCATTTGCCATTTTAAGAACATTATTTTTAAAATAACCAAAGTAATTGTTCTGGAAAGAATTTGTCCTTAATAGAATGTTTTTATCTCTATGACTTAGAATTGATTCTAACTTGTCGAAAATAGTAATGTATTCTTTATCAGGATAACCAACCAGCTCCCCGCACTTCTTATCTATTTTATCCTGACCACCGGTAAATGCGAGATCCTGTAGTTCAATAATGTTCATCTTTAGCCGTTCTAATTCCTGTTTTAAGACATTTAACTCTTTTTCCGAAAGCAGGTCCTTACATTCAGCGCCTGATATTAAACGTCGAATTTCTTCAATATGGGGATTTCTTTTTTTCTGTTCCTCAGGAGATGGCAAATAGAGAGAAATATCCTCAACGACTGCTATAGAAGAATAATCCCTGGCAATATCTGTCAGTCGCCGTGATTCTTCCACACTTTCGGCTACCAGGTAGGCAAAATCCATACTAAGATCAAATTTATCCAAAACTGTATCCTGCAGTGTAATGCTGGGAATCCCTTCCGGTTCGATATCCATATAATTATAATTAAAGGTGATTTTTGAAGCAGACCACGATAGAAGCGCTGTAACAACGATTGCTCCTAATATTGTAAATATATATCGTTCTTTCAAAACTGCGCCAATCCGTCCAAGGAAGATAAAAGAGATATCCTTTGGCTCTGCTTTTTGTGCAATTCCCTTTTTGGCAATGTAATTTTTCCGGCGACGTTCACGAATTACGAGCAATGCCGGTAAAAGTGTAAATGTAACAGCCGCCACTGCTAATAAACCAATTCCGGTAATTAATCCCATTTCGCTCATTACTCTTGAATCTCCGATCATCAATGCGAAAAATGCGCAGGCTGTAGTAAGTGCGCCCGTTATTATACCCATACCGGATTTCAACAGACTTCCTTCCATGGATTTTTCAATGGAATTACCTAAAGCCCGCATCTCCGTAAAACCGGCAATAATATGTATCGAAAAATCAATACCCAACCCGATCAATACAACGAAAAACATTAGCGTCATTATATTTAAAACCGGAACAAGTATTGCCGATAATCCTGCCGCCCAAATCAATCCGACCACTAAATTCAGCAATGCCAGAACAGGAGCCACCCACATACGGAATGAAATAATTAGCAGGATGCCGATAGCAATCATAGAAATAATAGATGTGTATTCCACACCCTGTGTTCCATATACCATTTCATCACGTCCCATGGGGATAGTTCCAGTTAATCCCGCCTGTACTCCGGGAAAATCTTTTAAAGTTTCAGTTACTACAGACTGGACCGCATCGGTACCTTCCACCATTAAAAAAACCTCCATCATACTGAAATTTGGAATTACGTTCAGGATGAGGGCTTTCCTATCGTATGAGATAAAATAGGGTTCTCCCAACAATAATTTATCCACAGCAGAATGCGTCTCTTTCAAACTTACATCTTTGCCTGAAATGTAACGATGCATAACTCCGAGCCAGTTTTCAATTCCGTCTAAAAACTGGTAGGCGCCGTCTTCCTTTTCCCGGTTGCTCAAAGACTTATCCGTTTCTATATATTCTTTCTCAAAACTATTATTAATATTTGTCAGTAATGGCACAAGGTTTGGATCCTGGAATATATCCCGCATGTTTTTTAAGTCCGATTCCTTAATCAGCGCAAAACCGTGATTGCGGATAAAATCCACATCCTGTTTGTAATCTACACGACGTACATAAATCTTTTTTTCAGTTCTATTTTCCGGGTTTGGAATAGGCGCCAGTAATTTTGGAGCAATAGTGTCCGCAAATGCTTTTATTTTATCTTCTTCGCCCTGTACTACAATAACAATACTTGAGGCTGAGACAAATTCGTCTAAAATACGATCAAATTCAGCGGTACGCTTATCGCCTTTCGGGAGCATATCGGACCATTTGGGCGAAATTTGTATTTGACTGGTTAATATGGTACAAATAATAGTAATAGCCGTTACAACAATTAGCATTCTCCATGGATGATTGGCGTGTAATTTTGCAAGTTTGCTCAGTATTTTGTCTCTCATTTGACACTCCCTCTGTTTATCAAGTAAAAAAATTTCAATTTAAAAATATGTTCTTAAGCGCACCCGTGCGCCATATTCCTGGTAGCCGAATTCGTCTGTATCTTCACCGATGAACAGGCTGCCCATGAAGGTCAATTCCACATCCTGATAGATGCGATATATCAATTGGGGAATAACAACGGCGCTTTTATCATTTAGGTTGATAATGCTGAGTAAACCAGCATCCAATAAATCTCCCAGTGGATACATGGCGAGATTGAACAGATAGTTTTGATTCAGGCTTTTACGCTCACCGGCAAAATAGACCAGGTAATCATCGAAGACGGTTTTGTTTGCCGGAGAGCCAAGGTCGTTATAATAATATTCAGCCATAATGAACAGGGAATTGGCGAAGGTATAATCGGCGCCGATAATGTATTCGTATTGTAAATCATTGCTGTTATAATCCAACCGGTGAGCGGCTACTTCGCTGCGAATGCCAAGTCCGAACAGTTCACCTTCGAGGTTGAATCCATACAGATCACGGGGCTGGATTGACGACCCTAAGAGTCCGTTTTGCCGGTATTGACTGCGACCATATAAGACTGACAGATCGTAGCGCCCAAACCCGGTTTTCAACTGGTAATACTGGACGGTTTCATCCCAGGAATTCTCTGGTTGCAGGATTCCGCTTAATGTTGTCCGGTATCCAAGCGGAATTGATAATTTCACGGCGGAAATCCCGGTTTGTTCATAGGTGGGATCCATGTTATCCTTGATATTGAAAATGTCGGTCGGATTCCAGGCGTAACCCACGCCGGGAGAAATCTGCTGCTTACCCAGCGTCAGATCGAATAGCTTGTGGTGAAATTCCAGGAACATGTTGTCGATATAGAGAGTATCTTGCAGCTGATAGGGGAGTTCGGTAAGGGTAATGTTGCCGGAGCCGTCAGGTAATGGAATCACCGGCCAGTATTTTTGATCGATAAAATCCATGAAATTCAGTTCGGTCTGACCATTGAATTGCTTATAGATTACATCGGCGCTGATCCTGATATTGTTGGATGGACTGGTATCCATATCAAGGCGCAATTTATTATAGCCGAAATAAATTGATTTGTCTGGTAATTTTCCGAAATCATATTCACCCTCGTAATACCCAAACCAATCGACACCAGACCAGTCCGGACTGGCGAAAAGAGTCGTGGAAATAGTTAGAATAAGCAATATTTGTCGCATAATTTCCTCATACAAACTTTGTGAAAGCTATCTAAAAGAAATCCGCAGCGCTTACCCAATCTCCCACGTTACCGGAAGCGAACTTTCGCAAAGATTCCTTTTCTATCACTCCAACATTCCACAGAAAGGAGTTCCTCTGGAACAACCCCCTAGCCAGAACAAAATCTGTCATTCTGAAGGAACGAAGAGACTGAAGAATCTTGTTAGTCCAATGCGCTTCACTCACCAGATATTTCCCTCAGAATAACTTTGCGAAAGTTTGTTCCAGGATAATTTTTAACAACAACCAGAGTTCTGCTCAATATATGGATGTAGCTTTCGCAAAGATTTTTGTTTTTCTTATCATAACTCCCCTGTAGAAATAGGCTCCACTTCGTTCCGCATTTCACAGGGCAAGCAACACTCCAACACTCCATTACTCCATTTCTCCATTACTCCATTTCTCCCGCCCACAGATATTTTCCGGCAGTGCATTTTATTTCTTCAGGTTCCGTTCACTGAAGAAGCCTTTGTCAAATTCAAAATCATAAGTAATATTAATATATTCCATAACAGTTTCGGTCCGGTCGAGATTATTTCTCATAACCATTTTCATGGGAGTCAATATACCTTCAATAGTACGAATATCCTGAAGAAACAGGGTTTTTGTGAACACGTTTTTTTCATCGTAATAATCGATCTGAATCGGAAAAAATCGCTGACACGTACCCAACAGATCATTTTATTATAAGAGACATCCTCGGATTTCGCCTGAAGTTCCAGTTTGAAACAGCGTACTTTATCAACTTTTTCAATGCCCTTTAATAAGGGTTTAAAATCTTCCTTCCAGCTATCCCCGGAACCCATGTCTTCATAGGTGAAATCGGAACCCTCAAACTTCTGCTTTTTTGCGTGTGACGCCAGTTTACGCACACGACCGGTGCGGCGGTTATACATCCAGATATTGTCGGAAAAATCGGTCATGAGCAGCGCATTGCCTTTGACCCGGGAAGGGGCGAGGTAGCGCATCAGGGATTGTTCGCCGCGATTGCCCATATATGTTTCGTATTTAAATGTGCGCTTGTCTCCGGACGTGGTGACAATGGTCTGCTCCATGACGCCTTTGGCATTTTCGGGATTCATAAGGTTGATGATCTTATTTAGAATCTCCGGTCCTGACACATCGGGATCGCCGGCGATCAGGAGAGTTCCAAATAATATTAATAAGAGGATGAGTCGTTTCATGTCAACTTCCTTCCTTCTGAGACGGTTGCAGCAAACCGTTTAAGAATATTTCTTTGGTGATATCTTTGAGCTTATTGGTGTCATAATGATCCCGGTTCAGGAAGTAATGAATGCTGAGTCCGTCGAGGGATGTGAATAGAATAAAGGTCACATAATCCGGGTCCAGCTGACGGAACATACCCGCCTGAATACCTTCCTCAACAATGGGTTTAAAGATATCATACATTTCACGCAATACGGCGCTGAAAGATAATTTTCCGATGCCTTTAAATTCGTCCCGGAAACCCTGCAGAAATATTTCCAGAAATATCAGCCAATCCTGACCGTGCTCATCTTCCAGGAGCTGATCGAGGTAATCGTATGAGTAGTCGAACACTAATTCGATTTTTTTCACCGGATCCATTGGTGCATCGATCAGTTGGGTATAACCTGCTAACATCTGATCGAAAAAATCCTTAAACACGGCTGCGAAGATTTCTTCCTTGCTGCTGAAATATTCATAGACCGTACCCTTGCCGATGCCGGCTTTCTCGGCGATCGTGGCGATCTTACCGTTGCTGAGTCCGTCGTGAGCGAAGACCTGAATAGCGGCGGCAATGATGCGCTTGCGTTTGGCTTTATCTTTGGGTAATGGCGTCATTTTTATTTCCCTTTTCAATTATGACCGACTGGTCGGTCGGCTATAATATAACTGCTGTTTTTTGAAAAGGCAAGAAAAAGAAAATGAAGTGATGGAGTATTGCTTGCCCTGTGAAATGCGGAACGAAGTGGAGCCTATTTCTACAGGGGAGTGTTGGATTATTGATTTCAAATATTGTGTTCGTGCGTACTATATTTGGTGAGCATAAAAATAATAATTGTTATTGTGTAATCGACAAAAATAAAATATATTACAAAGTGTCGATTATAGGAGGACAAAAAATGATACGCAGAAAATTTTATCTTGATAAAATTAAGCCGTTTATCAATAAACCGGTTGTCAAAGTGATTGTCGGTATGCGTCGCGTGGGTAAGAGTACGTTTCTGCAATTATTGAAAGAACAGCTGATCGCTGAAAATATTGCCCCCGACAATATTTTAATTATTAATATGGAATCGTTGGAATATGACTTTATTAAGGACTATCGCAGTTTATATAGATTTGTAAAAGAAAAATGGAAAGGGGTATCGGGACAGAAGTACCTGTTTATTGATGAAATTCAGGAGATTCAAAGTTGGGAAAAGGCTGTAAATTCACTTCTATCGGAATCCATTGCCGACCTTTATATCAGCGGTTCTAATGCCCATCTGTTTTCATCGGAACTGGCGACTCTATTGTCGGGGCGATATGTGGAATTTCGTATCTACCCTCTGACATTTTCTGAGTTTCTGACTTTTCGAAATGAAAAAATATCAAAGATTGATAAGGAGACGGAATTTAATAATTACCTGAAGTATGGCGGATTACCGGGAATTCATTTTCTGGATTTTCTGGATGAAGTGGTCTATCAATATATTCAGTCCATTTTCAATACAATTCTTTTTAAAGATATTGTCCGGAGGCATGTTATTCGTAATACGGCGCTTTTAGAAAAATTGACCAGGTTCCTTTTTGATAACTGCGGGAATATATTTTCAGCACGACGGATCGTTCAATATTTAAAGTCCCAGGGACTCGCTATTTCTACCGGTACGATTCTGAATTACCTCGCTCATCTTCAGGAGTCGTTTCTAATTTCAAAAGCATCACGATATGACATAAAAGGAAAACGACAGTTAGAAATATATGAAAAATATTACCTGGGTGATATTGGTATCAGACATGGCTTTATTGGTTATCGTGAAGCAGATATTTCACAATTGCTGGAAAATATTGTTTACCTGGAACTGTGTAAGCGTGGCTATAAAGTATCGGTCGGAAAATTTAATGGGAATGAGATCGACTTCATTGCTGAAAAAGATAATCAAAGAGAGTATTTTCAGGTTTGTTACCTGCTTGCCAGCGAGGCTACCAGGAAGCGGGAATTTGATCCGTTGGAGAAAATTAATGATAATTATCCTAAAAAAGTGTTGTCACTGGATCGATTTGGTAACATGGATCGTAATGGGATTAACCATGAATACTTGATCGATTTTCTTTTATCAGACGAAAATTAAAAAATTCGTTGATATGTTTATTGGATAATGTTCCAATGGAACTTCTTCGGAGGAGTGTTGGAGTAATGGAGTTTGGGGTTTATTTCAACGCGGAGCATTGAAATGAGGAATTAAATAAATTCTTGAAATACTTTATTATCTGTTTGCTTATTTGATATGTGGGGCGAATTTTTTATCGACTTGCAGGATGTGGTTGACCAGCCATTCTTTTAAGAAGGTCGAAAGGGTATGTACCGGATAAGCGCTGTGGTTCTGTTGATATTTATGATATTCATTCATCAGACGTTTGTTAAAATCAATATGTGCCTGATGATGGGCTTCCAGTTCGGAGTAGTTGATGAACTTCATTAATTCTTCTTCATAAGGATGCTGTGCATTGGCATAATCCACGAGTCGATTCAGTATCGATTCTATCACTGAAACAGAGGAGCCTTTTTGAATACTCTCATAAAAATCATTGATAATGGCGATCATTTTTTGATTTTGCCGGTCGATGAAATCGTCATTTACGCTGAAGTAGTCATTCCATAAAATCCTGGCCACTTTTATCCCCGGTCAAAAAATCTATCTATTATATCGGAATGCATTTGCAAAAATATTAAATATGATTGAGGGATGCAAATAAAAAATTCAATAAATGGTAGTTGAAAATCCGGATTATGCAGTATGTGGTATGATATATGATCAGATAACCGGTTCATGAGTTTTCTTGGGCGAGGAATTGCCCTATTCGAAAAACATTTGACATTTAACGAAGCTTCGTAGATAGTCATTTTATCTACGGAGAGGTCTTATGAGAAGACGATCTATCTGCGCAATATTTTTTTGTATTTATAGATTCTCTCGAGAGAGTAAGCGCTTAAACTATGCCGGCAAATTCGGCTATTTTACTGGATTTAATCAAAGAATTCCCCGATGCTTGTGTCGGGGTTACCCTATAAAAGGAAGAGTATGAGAAAACTTGGTGTCTCATATAAAAATATTACCGATAAGATACTCCGTTGCTTGCGGCGGGGTAGTTCATTTGATAGGTCGTTACTGAAAGACAGGATTATCCGTGAAGATGCAGAAAATATTATCTTCAGCACGATTACAGGCATCCAGCCGTTTAGTGTCGCACCCCGTTTTTTTGGGGAACACATTGCTGTGGACGTGGGATCTATAATCATGTTCGAGATACTCGAAGAGGGTTTCCCGATTTACTGGCTGTCTTTTGTTTATAATTTTGGCGGGTAATAGGATCGCAGTATTTATTTACTACAGAGGTATTTCATACTGGAAAACTATTTTTATGTCGGTTTAAGTATGATATTCTGGCTTGAAATGGATATTATATTGTCAAGAAATTGAATAAGTGACGGATAATTTTTTACAGGAATGACATACTCCGGAAAGTTAACTGTCACCTTGTAGCTTATTTGTGTATCACTACTTTCAACTTTGAAAGAAGCAGAACTTCGGTTCGGACCTGTTATCCGTTTTTGATCCACTGTTAGAGAATCAAATTGGAAATTTTCCGGTGCTGTAAAATGCCATACTGATTCTATTCTATTCGGGAATTTGAGATTTACACATGTTCGTCGATTATATGAATAGAGCGTATTACGGAAATTATCCAATAAGATATTATTGCACTTAAATATTTTAAACTCTTGCACATTTTGTGTTTTTGTTGTAGAGAGACCCTGATATTCAATCAGAATATCGTGAGTATCAAAAAAATTATTCCAGATAATAGAATCATATTCTGAAAAAGTGTTCTTAGCTAGTGCTTCCAATTTAGTACACGTTTCAAAACTATCTGTGTTAAAATATTCGCCTCTGAAATTATCGGCAAAACCACCCGTCATTGATATTCTGCATACTTGTTTCATTTCATCACTACTTTCTGTAAAACGAATATCATATTTTTCTTTAATGGTATTTTCGCGATATGATTGGGGTGTTTTTGTATCTTCAATTAATGCACAATTTTTATCAATCACGATTATGTCAATATTTTTATCAAACCAAGGTGTTTTATACCATTTTGGAATACATTGATCAAAATCATACAGTCGTTTTTCATTGTTAATAGATATTTGAACCCCGATTCGATTAAACCATCTGGCTGAAGGAACTGTTTGTTCGATAATTCCTTCACGTTTATCCCGTATCCACACTATTTTTGGATTAAAACCCCATTTTTCAAGAATCTTAAACATGATGAATGCAAGGTCAGTTGCATCTCCATATCCATTTTTAAACACATTTGTGATTTCATTCGTCGGATATATTGAATTGTAAGTTCTTAGTTGTATAATGTTTCTTAATGTGTGATATAGTGTATCAACAGTTCCGAATGATTTATTTATAAGATCAGGATTAGTTGGCAGATTCAATTCATTAAAGAATTTATTGGATATTTTTTTCCCTTTAATGTGATATTTATAGTAATCTTCAGCAATATCGTTCCAATTACCGATAACAGGACTATTGATTGTCCATTTATCGACAACAAATGCGGTTAAATAGGACTGAGAAGAAAAGGGAAAAGAACATGGTTCATCAGGAATAGGATTTAAATTAGTCACCGACCAAAAATAGGTTTTTCCTGAACCATAAGTTTTGCTTGCATCGGTAATTTGAGGATCTCCAATAATATTTTGAGGAAAACTGTAATAATTCGCTTTTGCTTTTAAGGGTAGTGTGATGTATAGATTTGATACTAAAACAAAATCCTGTTCGTGGTAATAAAATAATCCACTGGAACTCCTTGACAAAGGCTCGGTATGACAATATTCATACTGGATAATATCTCCCGGATTTACATCGTGTAATTTAAATAGTACTTTTCGTCTTATAGGATCACCATCATAGCCCAAGTTTAACAGAGTAGTGGTAT
>JAGLWX010000229.1 GCA_023133185.1 Fidelibacterota bacterium | reverse complement strand
ATCACTATCTGTATTTTTTGTCCAGGACAATTTGAAATCACAGGAACCTATTTTTTTTATATATAAATTTGAAGGAACCGGAGGTAGATCAACCGAGTTTGATAATTCTTTTCCAAGTGTTTTTTGTCCTAAAGTATCCGACACTAAAATCCAAAACCAATTCTCGTGGGTTGGATCAAATTCGGTTATTGAAAATTGAACCTGGTCTTTATCATAAATAGTAACAAGCGTATCTTTATTATCTGATTTGTTTACAGAGTAGAGTAATTGATAAAATGCAAAATCTGTATCAATAGACTTCTGCCATTCAATTTTCATTTCTTCAAGTGTATAAGATACAGAAATAACATCTACCGGATTTGGTACAGGATCTAATGTTGAAGATATTATTTGCCCTTTCGATTCTAAACCTACAGTATCAGTGATGCAAATTCTATAATATTGGTAAATCAACGGATCGACTTCAGTATCGACAAAAGTAGTATCTGTAATTTGAGCTGTACTGAAAACAATCTCATAATCAGTAAACTCAGATTCGAGTGATTTTTCCAAATTACATGAATAAAAATCGTCATCAATTGATTTATTCCATTTTATTATAAAACATCCATTTTGAAAAACTATTGATAAAATATTTATTGCTTGCGGATGACAATCCGAATTGTTTACAATTAATGTAATTGGTTCACTATCAGCCATATTTTTATTTATATCGTATGCTCTAACTACTATTGAATGTGAGGATTCATCAATATATTTTATTGTATTCCACTTGAGAATATATTTTTCTGTAGAATCTCTAATTCCTGTTGAATCTCCATCTATCCATAATTCAATCGCACTGACTCCCTTATTATCGCTCGCTTCACAATGTATATCAATAATTTCCGAAACATGTGAATTATCTTGTGGAGATATTATAGTAACAATTGGAGGACTTGTATCCGGTTTCGTTATATTATCACAGTTCATCAATAAAAACATTAATATACTTAAGTTAATAACTAAAAAGAGTTTATACTTCATATTTCCTCCGATAGTTAATAAAGAGAAAACTTTCAAAACGTAAAATTGTGGGTTCTTGTTAGGGTACATATTACCTGCATTTACTATACAGAAAAAAGTTAAACCAAATCATCATTGATAGCAATAGTTTTCAAAAATTTGATACAAGAATAAACCCAACCTTCAGAAGGTTAAATCAAGTATCCTGACCAGTTTGTAAATCTTGCTATTAAACCTTCTGAAGGTTTTATCTTCCCAACAGGAATCAACAATCAGGAGTGATTGTTTTACTACTCGTCTCAACGCTTCCGTGTGATAACTAACTTTGCGAAAGTTTCTTCGGATAACGTGACAGATTCAAGTAAGTATCGTGAAGTACTATCAGATACCTTTCGCAAAGATATTCTTATCTCTGGTTGCAGGGTTGTTCCAAAGGAAGTCCTTCGGACCACTCTGCAACCGAAATGTCCTTAAAAAAGATATCATCCATAATGCGTCCACATTCGGAGAATTTTTACGGTCTTTTTCTCTTTATAGACTTGATACACAATTCGGCGCTGAAAGTTAATTCGTCGCGAATATGCACCTGATAAATCGCCGACTAATTTTTCAAAAGGCGGTAGGGACTGGAATGGATCGTGTTGTAAAATGTCTAAGATATTAAGTGCTTTTTCTTTCAGTTTGGCCTGCTTTAATCTCTGAGCATCTTTTTGAGCCTGTTTGGTATAGACCAGTTTCCACTTCACCAATCGAGTTCCTCTGTGCATTCATCAACAGGTGTTTCGAGACCTTCACGAATTGATTCACGCATTCCGGGAATGGAAACAAGGTAAAGCGTTTCCTGAACAGCTCGCCAGTCCTCTTCGGAAATCAGGATGGCGTTGTTATTCTTGCCGGTAATCTGAATAGGCTCATGAACTTCCGAAGTTTCGTTTATTAGTTTGTATAAGTTTTTACGGGCATTGGTTGCATTGATCATTTTCATAAATACCTCACTAAATTCGCTGTAACGTACGCAATAAAGTACGTAATTACAAACGAAAACCGCCTATATTATTCACTTTTTCATTTTCCTTTTGCATTTTGTGTTGGTATAACTTATATTACTTACGAGAGACTTACGAGTAATGGAGATAAAGCAATGACAGAACAACTTTCACCCAAAAAACAGCGATTCCTGGAGTTCATCCGGTCTTTTATCAGCGACCGGGATCGGGCGCCGACCTTTCATGAAATTATGGAAGGATTGAAGATGAAATCATTGGGTACGGTCAATTGGTATGTGAAGGAACTGGAAAAAGCCGGTGCGTTAGAGCGCGGGAAATATAACGCCAAGCGAGCGTTGTCGGTTTCGAATCTGCCGGGGGGGCGCAAGCTACCGTTGCTGGGATTGATCGCGGCGGGTTATCCCCTGGAAGCCGTGGAAAATCGGGAATCCATCGAAGTGCCGCCGTCGTATATTCATCCTGACAATTATGTATTGAAAGTCAAAGGCGATTCTATGATCGATGATCATATCGAGAACGGTGATTATGTGATTGTGCGTCAGAAACCTGAGGCGTCCTCAGGGCAGACGGTAGTGGCGTTTGTGAATGGCGACGCGACACTGAAGCGGTATTATCCGAAAAAGAACGGGGTGGAGCTGCATCCCCGCAACCCGGACTACGATGTGATAAAAGTATCTGCGGAGGATGAGTTCCGTATTGGTGGCGTCGTGCTGGCGGTCTTGAGAAATTATGAGTAGTGATTATGACACGAAGAACACGAAGTGTCAAAGAAAAATATAACAAATGCTTCGCGTACCTTCGCGACTTCTTTGTGATCTTCGCGTAACTAAAAAAGGAGACGTTCATGCAATTCGACAGACTTTCCCATAAGGTCATTGGCGCTGCTATTGAAGTCCATAAACATCTTGGTCCCGGATTATTGGAGTCGGCATATGAAGAGTGTCTGACTTATGAACTGAAAAAACTGGATTTGAAGGTGGAACGCCAGAAACCGGTGCCGGTTGTTTATAAAGAAGTAAAATTGGATTGCGGATATCGAATTGATATTTTAGTTGAGAATCAGTTGATAATAGAACTCAAATCCGTGGATACGATATTACCGGTTCATGAAGCCCAAATATTGACCTACCTGAAATTTGCGAATAAACCGATTGGCTTGTTAATCAACTTTAACGTTCCCCAGTTAAAACAGGGAATAAAACGCTTTGTGATGAGCAAAGGATTTTATGACACGAAGAACACGAAGTGTCAAAGAAAAATATAACAAATGCTTCGCGTACCTTCGCGACTTCTTCGTGAACTTCGCGTAACTAAAAAAGGAGACG
>JAGLWX010000228.1 GCA_023133185.1 Fidelibacterota bacterium | reverse complement strand
TAAGATCGAATTCAGTGATA
Organism: Fidelibacterota bacterium; assembly: GCA_023133185.1. Taxonomy (GTDB): domain Bacteria; phylum Fidelibacterota; class UBA2242; order UBA2242; family UBA2242; genus UBA9312. The sequence goes on along the minus strand of JAGLWX010000228.1, from coordinate 8,720 downwards.
TAATCGTCAATGCGGGTTTGAGATTGGATTATTTTGATCCGAAAGTTGATGTACCGGCGGACCCAACCGATCCAAATATAAAAGCTCCTTTAAGATCGTGGCTTGCCGGTTTGAGTGAATCGGAGTTGGAAGAAATCTGGTGGAATGAAGTAAAGCCAAAAGTCCAGATCAGTCCGCGCCTCGGTCTGGCATATCCAATTACCGATCAGGGAGTTATTCATATTTCCTATGGACATTTCTTCCAGATTCCAAATTTTGAACATCTATATTCAAACCCGGAATGGGAATTGGGAAACGATATTGCCAGTATCGCAACTATGGGGAATCCCGATCTTAATGCAGAACAGACGATCAGTTATGAAATCGGGTTACAGCAGCAGCTCAGCGCTAATCTGAAAATGAATGTAGATTACTATGTAAGAGATGTCCGCGGCTGGATCAACAGAGAAAAAAGAGTAAAAGCAAGAGACAGCCGATTATACGATCAATATATAAACTCGGAATTTGCCAGTATTCGCGGGATAACGTTGCAACTGCGTCGAAGGTTTACCGATGGCTACAGTTTCAATGTGGATTATACATTTCAGATTGCAGAAGGAACCGGCTCGGATCCGAATGCCGGTATCAGTCGCTTGAATTCCGGAAAGGCGGTTGAGAAGCAAATTCTGCCGCTGGATTGGGATCGCCGTCATACTTTGAACGCCGGTGTTGTCCTTGGCAATCCGGGACAATGGACGAGCAGTTTTTTAATGACCTTAGGCAGCGGATTGCCGTACAATGCTGAAGCCCAGCATACTCCTTCGCCATTTTTACGGAACGATGGGCGTAAACCTTTCTATGTCAATGTCGATTTTAAGGCGACTAAAACATTTCAAATTTTTGGCTTTCAACATACAGTCTATACTAAAATTAATAATATCTTGGATATCTTAAATGAGACCAATGTTTACGGAGACAGCGGACGCTCAACTTATACAAGAGCGGAAACTATATTCCACCATGGCGAATTTGGTCAGCGAATAAATTCATTACGAGAATATTTTAATAATCCGTCAAGATTCTCATGTCCGATGCGAATAACAGTTGGATATCAATTAGATTTTTAAGGGTGCTATGAAATCGATTAAAAAATTGTTTTATACTGTTGTTATAATTTCTACTGTATTTCTGTTTATTGCAGCTGCATTAATTGCTCAGGATGTTGAGCCTCTTGGAGACCGTATTTACCGTAAAGAGGGAATGCATAACGGTAATAAAGTTCGAACTATTTTTTCCAATACCGGTTTAGTGGCAGGAGATGCCACTGGGAACAACCCGGAAGGCGAATGGCCGAGAGGTAGCGGAAATAGTTATGTCGGAGATGTCAGTCCACTGTTTGGTGTCGAGTTACATAGAAACTGGGAATGGACCTATTTATATGATGGTAACACAGACAATTTAATTCCCATCGATTACCCGGATCAGGGAATTGATTCACTTAGTCAATTAATGAGATTATCCGAATATTATTCTCATCGCCTGGGTAATGATACTTTATATGTTCAGTTTGCCGATACGGTAACGTCGATTGCCACGGCAGACGGTCCCCGTGGCTGGACAGACGGACCGGGTGGTGGTCTGGATACATGGACTCTTGAACCGCTTCCGGGTTATGCCGATGAACAGCAGGAGTATATTGCACTGTCTGACGATCTTGATAATGATGGTGATGGAAAACCGGATACCTGGCCCTGGTATTGGCCGGATAAACCGACATGGATAGACCCGACGGGAATTCCATACTGGAACGGCTATTTTGGGCGTGGCGTCATGGCTGCAGACCAGGAATCCTATTTTGTCATAGATGATTCGGAGGATTTTGAATTTAATTTTTACCGGCAAGGAGCGGGTCCCCGGGTATTTCTACCGGATTCAACTAATCCGATGAAATATGGTTCTGCATTAAGGGTTTCCGTCAGGGGACTGCAGTGGTCTCACTTTTTAGCTGAAGACATTATTTATTGGTTATATGAAGTGAAAAACAACGGGACAACCAATTATCCCAAGGTTACCTTCGGAATGATGGTTGGGACGCTTAGCGGAGGACGTTGCAATAATCATATTGACGCGCAAGATGATCTTTCTTTCTTTGATAACCAGAATGATATAACGTATAGTTGGGACGCACCACCTTCTTACAGCCCCTGTTATGACGGACCGGTCGGATATGCAGGGTATGCTTTTCTGGAAAGTCCCGGCAATCCATTTGACGGTATCGATAATGATGGAGACAGCGAGGAACTGGGTTCGCCACTACTAAACGAATCATTCTTTCAACCAAATAATTACAAGATGGGCGATGAAATAATTCTTATTGAGCCGGAAACATATGCCCGGGTCTCTCATATTATTGAACAATTTCCAGATACGGTTTTTACAGGCGGAAAACGAATTATACTCACTGCGACATCTGTTCTCGAAGAGGTTGTTGGTAATTTGATTGATGATAATCTAAATGGTATCATTGATGAAGATTATTTTACACATTACTACAATCGGCTGAATCGTGGTGAAGGATTCCAGCCGTTGCCGCCGTTGAAATATATTGATTACAGAAGTGGTGCAGGACTCAATGATCCTATGATTGATGAGCGCCGTGACGATGGTATTGATAATGACGGAGATTGGGATGCAGTGCTGCATGATGTCGGAGCTGATGGAGTTCCCGGAACGGCGGATAATGGTGAAGGGGATGGGATACCAACAGCCGGTGAGCCAAATTTTGATGCTGTTGATGTTAATGAATCGGATCAGATCGGTTTAACCAGTTTTAATTACTTTACACCTCCCGGTAAAGTACGTATGAGCGATGACTTTAAATGGTCCAGCAAGACCCCCGGAGAGCTTTGGACCCGCCAGACTCCCGGTAACTATGATGAAATTGTATTGGAACCTGCAGATGGAGATTTTATCTATGGTTCAGGTTATTTTCCACTATTAGTTGGAACCAGTGAACGATTTTCGATGGCGCTCCTTTTTGGAGAGGATTTCGAAGATATTCTCAGGAATAAAGAGATCAACCAGCAAATCTATAATAATAATTACCAGTTTACCAGACCTCCGGACAAACCGACGGTTCATGCAGTTGCCGGGGATGGAAAAATGACACTGTATTGGGACAATGCAGCGGAATTTTCAGTCGATCCCGTTCTTGGTAAAGATTTTGAAGGATATAAGATTTACCGTGCCACGGATATTGGTTTTAATGAGATAAACAGTATTACAAACGCAGATGGCATCAAATATTTTTATGAACCGATTGCTCAGTTTGATCTGGAAAATGGTATAAGAGGTTTTTATAGAGGGGAGGCATCCTTTACAGGCGGTATTTCCTTTTATCTTGGCGAAGATACCGGTCTTCAATATACTTATACCGATACTACAGTTAATAATGGAATGACCTATTATTATGCGGTCGTTTCTTACGATCATGGCGATGCCAGCACGGGAATTTTTCCAGCTGAATGCTCAAAAACAATCCAGGAACTTGGCGACCGGGTGTTGTTAGATAAAAACACTGTTGCAATACAGCCTACCGGAAATGTTGCCGGTTACATACCGCCGGATACATCACGGGGAGTCAGTCATATAGCAGGTGAAGGAGATGGCAGTGTCTATTACCATCTGGTCAATCCGGCTGAAATTCCTCCCGAATCGGAACATTATATTAACATTCATTTTTTCGACACTGCCACAGATTGGGTTGATAATAATGGCGACGGTCTGTTTTATAGTGAAGATACCCTCGTTTATGAATTCAGGGATACAGTTCTTTATATTCCTGCTCAGTATGATAGCCAGGTTGTCACTATTACCTATTCGACTAACAATGGGAAAAAAGATACGACAATTATCTTTCCGCCCACTCTAAAAGATGTTGATGAAGCGTTTTCCCGCATGACGACCTATTACGCTATCTACGATAATTATTTTAATCGTGATGGTGATGAGGTCATTGATACTGTAATCGACAAAAGCAGCCGCTTCGGAATCGACGATCAAAGTGTGGCAAATATTGCCAAATCGTTGAATACGCTTACAACATTGGTTTTTCCAAAAGAATTTACCACGATACCTGATTATCCGTTAGGAATGCAATTATTCTTTACAAATACATGGTTAACTGAAATTTCATCATATTCATGGAATTCATCTGCCGCAGTTTCCGTAGAGCCTCAACTTCGTCCGTGGGTAATAAATGGACATCAGCCTCCGGGAGATTACGAGTTGACATTTGGTAGATGGTCTGATCAGTCATTTGCAACTGACGGACAATATGGCTCGTTTACGAGTATTAATATAAACGTAGTTGGCAGGAATTTATGGACAGGTAAAGACCTGGATATTGCAGTCCGGGATGATGGCGACGGTCAATTTGGAATTGAAGATACACTGGTGTTTTTTGAATGGTTGCCGGCAACAACTCAGTCAAATCCAAATGCAATCCAGCAACATGCCACCTGGATGCTGACGTTTCATCCACTGACGGATACAAGCACTCTGCCAACGGCTTCGGCGGCGTTGACGATAGAGACATCGAAACCACTCACATTGGACGATATCTTTGAGATTGAGATTACCGGTGCACAAAGCGATCCTGTCATAGCCACGAAGGAACGTTCCGAGATCGGTGTGGTTCCAAATCCATATTTTTCAACGGCAATATGGGAGCCACGGAATAATCTTCAACAAGGGCGCGCTGAGCGGCGTATCGATTTTATTAATATACCTGTATATTCAACTATTCGTATATATACGGTTCGCGGTGATTTGGTTCAGGTAATACGTCATGACGGATCATATAATGACGGATCGGTTTCATGGGATCTGTTGAGCCGGGATGGGTTGCCGATATCCTATGGAGTGTATGTATTCCATGTTTCAGGTCCAAACTTGACAGAAGATTTTATTGGAAAATTTGCGGTGATTAAATGACAAAAAGACTCAGTTTTTCTTCCGGTTTAAAATTATGTTCATCTATCATTATTTCATTAATTGTTATATCGGAGATCAGTCTTTCACAGATTCTGGAAGCAATACCGCCTTCAAACCCCGATATTGGAATTGTACCCGGTGACGGATTTGTAAAAATTTATTGGAATGCCAAACCCGAGAGCGATATTGATGCAGTTCTTCAAGCACTATATCCTGGTAATGAAGATAAGTGGAATAATTTTGAGGGATATAAAATATACAAAGCTACAGATTATGAATTTGAAGAAATACATACTATTACGGATGGTCTGGGACGGAAACGGTACTATAAACCGGTTGCTGTTTTTGATAAGGTAAACAATATTGAAGGATATTTTAAGGGGAATAGCGGTTTAGGTATTCCGTTAATCTTTACCAATACCAGTGATAATAATTTTGATTACACACTGCCTCCGTTTTATCCTGATATTCAACCTATGGGGATGAGTAGCGATTTGTTGACAGAATCAAGCAACGGCACTTGGAAATTGATGATTTGCGATAGTGATACTTTAAAGAATTTGGGGCAGTTAATCGGATGGAAAATAGCTTTTAAGACTGAAGGTGATACGGCGTATGTCGGTGAAAGTACCGGAGGTATCAGTGATTTGAACGTAGTTGAAAATTCCGGATTTGATCAGTATAGCGACGGCAACGGATCGTCTCCGTTAAAATGGGAGCGGTACCAGCCGGAAAGTATGTTCTTTCAGGAGACAGTTGGCGGTGATGGTTCGGGATCGGCGTTGAAAGTGAGCGTGGATAATTTTTGGGATATCAGCACCAAAAACAGAATCGATAAGGGCGATTTTGATGAAGCTGGAGATACAACAGGCTGGGATCAATTGTTGGATACCAATTCCGTTAATCTTGGATGGGTTGCTTCATTCTCTGGCGACTCAACCGGTTGGCTAAAAATGGATGTTACATCCGATACGGATGCTGGAATTCGCTGGTCGTTTCCGATAAGCAGTCAATTTGACGCCAACTCCTGGGTGGCGTTTTCAATCCGTGTTGCTTCTGAAAATGCGAAATCAAGTTCTCATATATATCTTGCATTAAACGACGGCTCGGAAAAAACTTTTGATCTCGGTATTCTTCCGGCAGACACAACCGTATTAAAGTATTACCGTTTGCTTAATAACCAGTTGACGACTGTCAGTCTGTATATTAAAAATGCAGATGGCGCGACGGTTTACATTGATGAGTTTCGAGCCTCCCCGGCGGAATATTTAACTCAGGAAGTATATCAGCGATTGCCCAGAGTTGTGCCCGGTTCTAATTATGTCTGGAAAACAAAAATTCACGATAATAATCCGGGAATTTCTATAACTCCCGGATATAGGGCATATCTGCCTAATGAAGGTATAAATGAATACACGCAGCACGGCATTGAGCGTACTTCTGATAAAGCGGAATATCAATATTTCACAAGAAGTTTTACTGCTCCGGACGATACCCGGGATGGGATATTTTATTACACGGTGGATGTAGTAGCGGATTCATGGACCGGCGCTGCGGAATTTGTGATTGACAGCCTTGAAATGATAGGCAACAGCAAATGGGGGCTCAATCTGTATCCGGAAATCTCTTCCAGTATTAATGTATCTGGTGCAATAAGCAGTTGGGATGATTTTAAAATTGAACTGGATATTTCCCATCCATGGTTATATGAATTGGACATTAAACTGGAATCACCATCCGGCGCCATTTACTCACTAATGGATGGTGAAATGGCGAGGAGTTATTTGGATGGAACCTATGGCATTGCACAGTATATGGGTTCGAACTCCGGATTAGAATATACATATATTGATACGAGTGTTAATAATGGTCAGCGATATTTTTATGCGGTTGTTGCGTACGATCATGGTGATTCGCTTTACAATGTATTACCATCTGAGGGTATTAAAAATATTACTATCGAAGATGATCAATTTGTATTTGATTCAAATACAGCAATGGCGATTCCAAATCCCTATGTCAAAGGATATGAACCGCCTAAACTAAGCCAGGAGGGTGTTGTCCATCAGGGACCCGGTACGGGAAATATCGATCTGGAAATTGTTGATGTTAAGAAAGTAGTCAATAACGGGGATTATAAATTATTCTTTTATGATAGTACAAACGACACACTATTTCATGTGGTGAATACAAAAGATTATTCAAATACAGTTGATTATTGCTCAAAAATAACAACAGCTTACGGTATTGTGAATTTGACGACCGGCGATACTCTGATGAATTACAATTCGGATCTGACACAACCGTCTCCTGTTTTTGACGGTTTACGAATCAGACTGGATAATGAAAGCAGAATTGATGTAATAGGTGATAGTGTAATTTGGTATGGAAGTGACTTAAGTCATCCTGAACTTTTGGTCAATCTTTCTGACTTAGGAGGGAATCGCTTCCCGGTGAGATACCGGATTACTTTTTATGACGGTAATGTGGATACTTCTCTGAAGTACCGCTCAGGGTTCACAGTCTTAAATGAAAAATCGGTAAATTTCACAATTCAGGATATGATTGAGAATAAGCCCGTAAAATTTGCCTATCGTTCTGTGACAGGGGTGGATGACTTTATTATTTATCCCTTGTTTGCCGATACGCTCGATACTGTGACCAACACGGTCAACTTCCCTTATAAATCCAACTGGTACATAAAGTTGATTTTCGAGGGTGATAATCTGATCTCAGCAATGTCGGCTGATAAAGGTGGATTATTTTACTGGCAGGATACTGATAGTACAGTCAGTTTTGACCATTTAAGCGGTTCGGCAAACTTGCCTCTGTTTAAAACAGGTGAAGCGACGCTTCTTTTTTGGGCTGCTGATTTAGCGCCCAGTCCGACTGCACCGAAAAATGTTGTATTTACACCAGATTCATCCTTTGATGCGGGGTTATACTATTTTAGGGGATATATGAAATCAACCAGCCCGCAAACGGTTACACTTGTTACAGCAAACGGTGATACGTCGATTTCTGTAACAGAAAGTTATACTCAATATACCGTTCCAATTGAATTATCGGAACCGGGTACTATTTCAATTGAATGGGTATCTATTGGTGATGATACTTTATGGGTTTATGATATATCCATAAAAGAAAAGTACCGGTATAATGCAGGAGATTATTTCATCGTACCGACAACGATTCAGTTCAGGAGTTCTGATATTTTCCAGTTTGAGACACAGGCAGCAAGTACAAATCTGACGTCTGCGGACAGCTGGGGAAAATTCAGCGTTGTTCCGAATCCCTATGTTGTCTCGGCTTCCTGGAGTTATTCTTCTGATCTGCCGGGGAATCATCCGGATAAAATTTCATTTATTAATGTCCCTGGTGATGCCAGGATCAGGTTATTCACCGTTCGTGGCGATCTTGTTACAGAGTTGGATCATGCCGGCGATATTTTCGACGGTACGATAAATTGGGATCTAAAGAATAGATCCGGAAAAAACGTTGCCTATGGAATTTACATCTATCATATTGAGAGTAAATCCATCGGTAATAAGACAGGCAAATTAGCAATAATTCGTTAACATAAATCAAGGGTTAATGAACATGAAAAGAAAATTTATCATTTTAACGGTTTTAAGTGTAATGCTTCCATTACATCTAATGATGGCACAGTCGAAAGTCGGGACATCCGCCGCCCCGTTTTTGGGGATTGATATCGGTGCAAAAGCGGTGGCGATGGGAGCTGCCTT
>JAGLWX010000227.1 GCA_023133185.1 Fidelibacterota bacterium | reverse complement strand
GTTTTCAGCCAATGATATATCTTTTGGAGTATCATTTGCCAGAAACCTGACTGATCGATTTAGTATTGGCGGAACAGTAAAATATATTGCGCAATCAATTTATAATGAAAAAGCCGAAGGATTTGCTCTCGATATCGGAACCCTGTATATCACTCATTTTAATGACATGAGATTGGGTATCAGTATCAATAATTTCGGTAGTAAAATGCAAATGCGGGGACGAGACCTTTTCGCATTTCATGATATTGATGAGTCGATTTACGGGAATAATGAAAAAATTATTGCTGAACTCCGAACAGAGCAATGGAATATGCCTTTGATTTTCCGAATTGGCGCCGCCATGCCGGTTATGAGACAAACAAATCATAAAGTGTGGCTTGCTGCCGACGGTGTATATCCCAGCGATAATGTTAAAATGGCAAATATTGGGATTGAATATAATCTCTACAATCTTTTTTCCCTGCGTGCAGGATATAAGAATATGTTTCAGAAAGATTATAAGGAGCAGGGCTTGACCTTTGGAACCGGCGTTCTGTTTAAAATGCGCTCGAATTTAGCATTTCAATTTGATTATGCGTTTCAGGCATTTGAGCATCTTACCGATGTTCATCATTTCGCAACGAGTATAAACTTTTAAAAATCTTTGAGATTGAAACGAGTAGGGCAGGAGAAACAATTATGAAAATACTACTCTTACTGAAATAATATAAAAGGTGTTTTTGATATTGAAACAGCGAGGTATAATAAGAGAATTACTTCTATCGGCTTCGCTGTTTTCTATTTTTTACTTGTTATTTTTTACCGGCTGTTCAGCAGACAAACAAGATAAAGTAGATTTTGACAGAGAAACGGTGGCAATCGTCAATGACGATACGATTACGATTTATCAGTTCAAACGATCATACGAGTCTGCTATGAGGTACACATCCGATGTCGATAACAGCGAAAATCGCCGCCTTCATTTGCAAAAGATGATTGACGGCTATTTACTGGCAAATGCAGCCCGGGGGAAGAAATTAGATACATTACAGGCATTTCAAAATTATCAGGAAATAGCTGAAAGAGAGGCAATGCGAGAATACCAGTATTTGGAAATCCGAAGCACAATCCGATTAAATGATGATCAGGTACATGAAGCCTTTCGCAGGTCGCAGGAAAGCCGCTTAGTTCGGCATCTGTATTCCAGAGATCAAAAACAAATCAATGAATGGCATCGATTAATAATCGATGGAAAAGAAACGTTTTCTTCGCTCTCGAAAATCGCTTTTAGGGACAGTATATTACAAAGAAACGGCGGTCTGCTTGGCTGGATTATTTGGGGGGACCTTGATTTAAAGTTTGAAGATGTTATCTATAATATTTCAAAGGGAGAAATATCAAAACCCTTCAAGAGCAACTATGGCTGGCATATTTTAAAAGTAGAAGAAATTAGGCGAAATTTACTGCCGACAAAATTGGATTTTGAACGATTTAAAGTTAAAAATGAAAAAAAAGTCCGGCGAATTCTCCAGGAAGATACGCTGTCTTCCTATTTAAACGATTTTATGAAGGAACAACAATTGACGCTGAATGTTCCGTTAATGCGTACTATTGCCGCTGAAATTAAACAACAATATCAAGACTATATAAATTTTGAAAATATTAAATTGCGACGGTTACCATCGGAGAGTGTCGAATCACTTCAACTTCGTTTGTATGATATGCTGGATGAAATAATCGTAGAATCTAAGGACCATAAATGGGCTGTCAGGGATTTTATAAAAAGGATTCCTGAACTTCCGATTAACTTTGTCCTTCAGGAATTTGACAAAGCGATTGCCTTTGCGGTTAGAAATGATTTGCTCGCTCGTGATGCTTATTTAGAGGGGTTAAATCGTAAACCCGAGGTAAAGGAAGCTGTTTTTCTCCGAAGTCAGGACTGGTTGGCGAGGCTTGAAAACCAGATAATGCTGGATGATATACAGCCGGAAAAGCGACCGAATTTTACAGATGAGGATGTCGAGTTATTTCGTCTTCAGGAGTGGAGAAAAACCAAAACTCAATTTCTTAAGCAAAAACGATCGCAAACGCCGATTCAGTTATTTTACTTTAGATTAGATAGTATATACCATTAGTCTATTTCGGAACTGTTTTGTTAAATAGAAGATTATTATTAGGGATTACAATAAACGTAAACGGAGGTTTATCCTATGAGTGGTATCGATTTTAGTATCGTAATTCTGTACATCGCGAGTATGGTTGCTGTCGGGCTGTACTTTCAAAGAAAAGCATCAAAAAGTATAGATTCCTATTTTTTAGG
>JAGLWX010000226.1 GCA_023133185.1 Fidelibacterota bacterium | reverse complement strand
GCCTATTGGGTGAAGGATATATATTTACAACATATAAATCCAAATGCTGATAATAAAAAGCAGATGCGACATAGTCATTGGGCTTCGATATTAATTGTCGTTTGCGGATTGATACTAATGCTGTTTATTAAAAATATCAATGATATCTGGGGCTGGATTACCATGAGTATCGGCGCCGGCATGATTGTCCCGCAACTGGTGCGTTGGTACTGGTGGCGGCTTAACGGTTACGGTTACGCTATTGGAATGGCGACCGGCACCGTGGCGGCAATTGTCTGGAAATTGGTAATGCCCGAGGGGACGGAGGAATATTTTGCGTTTATATTTTCCGCAGGACTATCCCTGGTGAGTACGATCATCGGTACATTACTCACTGAACCTACTGATGAAAAGGTTTTAAGCAATTTTTATAAAATCACCCGACCCTTTGGATTTTGGACGCCGATCAGGAAGAAATTTACCGAAAAATTTCTCAGTAAAGTCAATGCCGAGAATCGCCGGGATATATTTTCGATTTTCTTTGCCGTGCCATGGCAGATATGTCTGTTTTTGATGTGGCTGATGTTTGTTATGAAACGCTGGGATAATTTTGTAGTCATGCTGATCTTTACGGTAATATTGTCTGTTATTTTATATTTTTCATGGTTCCGCCACTTATCTATGGAAGTGACCGAAAAGGCTGAAGAATAATCTAAGGCAGGGCGGAAGAAGAACTACGTATTGTTCACAAAAGTATTTACCGGATCGGATATTTTGGTAATAATTTTTGAATATGATCCAAAACGGAGGAGTAATGAGCGAAATACCTGAAGATTTATCGGGTAAATTGAATAAACTCGGTTTTACGAATTACGAGGCTCGAACCTATCTGGGACTGTTACGCAATAATCCCGCGACCGGATATGAAATCAGTCAGCAGGTTGATGTACCCCGGTCGGTTATTTATACGATCCTTAGAAAACTGGAAGCCATGGGAATAGTCATATCAATTCATGATAAACCCCGACGCTATATCCCGCTCTCACCGAAACAACTGATTCCCTTACTGGAATCGGATTTTTCAAAACGAGTATCATCACTTCGTGAGGATCTGTTTAATTTCAACAATAAGCCGGAATCCGAGGGCTTCTGGAATATTCGAGGCTATGAGTCTTTGATGGAATTGTGCACTTCTTTGATTAAAGAAAGCCATGAAACCATCTATATATCAGCCTGGAAACGGGAAATCGAGCAATTAAAAAAGCCCTTGTTTGCTGCAAAAAAGCGCGGCGTTGAGATCGTCGCTTTCTCTTTTACGGAAATCGATCAAGAATTAGGTGAAGTATTCGCTTACGGAGTCGATGAAGAGAAATTATCGAAATTCTGGGATCGTAAAATTATTATGGTTACAGATTCAAAAGACCTGGTAATGGGTTCCGCAAATATGGACAACGAACAACAGATAATCTGGACTCAGAATCGCGCTGTGTTAACAATAGCCGTGAATTATATAATTCTTGATATCACGTTGTATGGACAGCGCAAGAAGATTGATGTATCAGATACCGTTATGAAACTGATGACTGAGAAAGTCGATCATCTGGATCAATTAATAGAAGAGACAGACCGGAAGAATAATTCAAATTAAAGAAGGAATATCGATGAAAAAGCAAACAGGTTTATTATTAACAATATTAATTGCAAATCTGCTGTATGCGCAGCTAATCACTTCAACACCATCTTATCCGACACAGTACGACTCGATTGTGATATATTTTGATGCCACGCAGGGAGATGCCGGACTGCAAGGCTACACCGGCGATGTATATACGCATACAGGGGTGACTATAAATGGCAATCGCTGGCAACATGTAATTGAATCCTGGGGTAATGATAACACCCAGCCTCAACTTACCAGAATTGGTACTGATTTGTATAAATTGATTATTGGTTATCCTCACGAATTTTACAGTACCGATCCGGGAGAAAATATTACCGAGTTCTGTTTTGTCTTTCGCAGTGCAGGCGCTGATGGTCCAAGCGGTCGTGATATCGGGGGCGCCGATATATTTTATGACCTTTTTGATTCCGGAATAACTGCTGTAATAGACAGTCCTTCAGTACATTTTTCTTTTGAAAATGTGATGATGAGTCCTGTTTTTTATAAGATTGACGATGAAATCGAATTTAAAGTGAAAGTTGCTGCAATTAATACTCAAGTTGACTCCATCAAAATTTACAAAAATCAGAATCTTGTGGCAGCCAATCAAGGTGTAAATTCTATAAAATATTCTGAAATTGCTTCTGAAAGAGGGAAATATCAATATGAAATTATTGTGTCCGATACAGCCGGAATTCAGGATACTACGTATTTTGGTGCAATGGTGAATAATGAGGTGGTTGAAGAAGCATTACCGGAAAATGTGCATCCCGGAGTAAATTTCATGGATGATGGCAGTGCAATCCTCGCCATTTTTGCTCCATACAAGGAATTTATCTATCTCATCGGGGATTTCAATTATTGGAAAGTTGATAAAAATTATTTCATGAAAAAATATTCTCCTGCTGAAGATTCAGTTGTTTTCTGGCATGAATTTGAAAATGTTACTGAAAACCAAATATATCGATATCAATATCTTATTGACGGGGATTTGAGGATTGCTGATCCTTATGCTGAACTGGTATTGGATCCATGGAACGATAGATATATTGATGAAGAAACATTTCCTGATTTACCGGAATATCCCTATAATAAAACAAATCAGATCGTTTCCACTTTTCAGAAAAAATCAAGTGAATTTCCATGGACAGATAATGGTTATCAAAAACCGGACAAAGAAAAACTGGTGATTTATGAATTGCTGATCAGGGATTTTACTGACAAACATTCATATAATGGAGCTTTGGTAAAATTGGATTACCTGGACAGTCTTGGAATAAATGCAATAGAACTTCTTCCAACCAATGAATTCGAAGGCAATTCCAGTTGGGGTTACAATACATCCTTTTACTTTGCCCTTGATAAATATTATGGAACACCTGATGATCTGCGTAATTTTGTAAATGAGTGCCACAGGCGAGGTATTGCTGTGCTTGGAGACATGGTTTTGAATCATGCGTATGGTAGTTATTCCATGGTTAGAATGTACCTGAATGAAACCACCTGGCAACCAACAAGCCAAAGTCCATGGTTCAATAAAGTTGCTCCTCATACAGATTTTTACTGGGGATATGATTTCAATCACGAAAGCAAACATACAAAATATTTTATTGATCGGGTAAATAAGTACTGGATAAAGGAATTTCATCTCGATGGATATAGATTTGATTTTACACGTGGTTTTACTAACAAAAGCGGAGGCAGTGGACCTTATGATGCAAATCGAATAAATATTCTAAAACGAATGGCTGATGAAATATGGAAAGAAGATTCTTCGGCATTTGTGATTTTGGAGCATTTGGTTGATGAAAATTCAGGTGAAATGAAAGAACTTGCTGATTACGGAACCTTGTTATGGGGAAATATGAATCATAGCTATAATCAAGCATCTATGGGCTGGAACTCCAATTCAGATTTTTCCTGGGGCTATTATAAAACCCGCGGTTGGAGCAAACCTCATTTGGTTACTTATATGGAAAGTCACGATGAAGAGCGGTTGATGTATAAAAACCTGCAATGGGGCAATTCTTCCGGTGAGTATAATGTGAAAGATCTGGCGACAGCTCTCAATCGGATTAAATTGGTATCTGCTTTCTTTTATACATTGCCCGGGCCCAAAATGATCTGGCAGTTTGGCGAACTTGGTTATGATTATTCTATAGATTATAATGGAAGATGTGGCGATAAACCTGTCAGATGGGATTATTTTACCGAACCAGCAAGGTTAAATTTATATAAAACTGTCAAGGCTCTGTTAAAATTGCGCAACGAGAATGATGTATTCACGAACCCCAATACTAATGTGCAACTGTCGCTTAGCACAGCCACAAAGCGGATCATTTTATTAGGTGACCTGGATGTACTGGTGCTTGGCAACTTTGATGTGAATACGGTAGATGCAGCGCCGAACTTTCCCTATGGCGGCGTCTGGTATGATTATTTTACCGGTGATTCCATACAAGTTCAGTTTACAACAGATCCAATTCCACTGGCGCCCGGTGAGTTTCATATTTATACAGATCAGAAACTTGATTCTCCGGAACAGGATATTCTGAGTGATATTGACAACGAATTGCCTGACTTACCGGAGAAGTTTTCATTGTATCCCAATTATCCAAATCCCTTTAACGCCGGCACGACATTTCAATACGATCTTGAAAAGCAATCGGATATTCATTTTCAAATATATGATATTCTTGGACGACAAGTTTATTCACAGTATCAATATAATCAACCAGCCGGCAGATATTCATTTGCATGGCAGGGAGCTGATTCCGACGGTCGCGAACTCCAATCCGGCGTCTATTTCTTCGTGATACGACGGAATGATACTGAAAAAATCCAGAAAATTACGTTGCTGAAGTAAGGAATAGAGGATTTGAAATACCTGCCTCTCAGGCAGCCGCCGGACGCAGACAGGCGTCTTTGCGGTTAGATATTTTACGAATTCATCATGTTTCACAACTCCTTTTTAACGATGGAAAAACATTTGCGAAACTACTGAGATAAGAATAAATTCCTGATAAGGAAATGACTAATCAAGAACAAAATCGGTTTGAAAATGTTAGCAAAACCGGAATCAATAAGAATCCAGAAGCAGGTAGATATTTACAATGAAAATGGGAGAATATGTCTGCCTTACACTCAAGCTAAAGTGGATATATGTCTACTCTTAGATATATACTAACGTTATTGGAAATCGCGAGTCCCGTCTTTAAAAAAGTAAAATATTTAAAGGTAGAAACACAAACTTAAAAAGAAATGAGGTTTAAATTATGATGAAAATTAACATCAAGAAAATAGTCACTAATTTTGTGACTGTGTTTGCTCTAACCCTCGTGGTTGCTGCAATTACTACTTTTCTTTATAGCCTCATCGTTCATGGGGCAGGTACTATAGACTGGAAGATCTCGTTTCGTTTTGCGATCATCTTCGGCATAATCTTGACTTGGATAGCTGTTCGAGAAAAGAAGGAAAATAGAGAAGGGAAGAATTAAAAAATGAAATCATGGGCGAGTTCACAACTCTTTGCCACTTCGTGGCTCTGTCTCGGCTTTGCCGAGACTCCGATAACAGAGGATAAAAG
>JAGLWX010000225.1 GCA_023133185.1 Fidelibacterota bacterium | reverse complement strand
GCATCTGGAGTATCGCACGGGATTCGGTAGATATATTTGCCGACAGGAAAAGAACTTTACGCGGTGATGAAGAAGGTTTAGTGGCGCTTTGGCATATGGATGAACCGACCGGCACGGGAACGGCTTATGATGCTGCGCCCAATGCCAATGATGGTACATTACAACACGACGCCGACTTTATCTACTCTATAGCTCCTATTGTTGCTGGAATACCTGACATCAGTTTTCCGGAAGACAGCCTTTACACGCTCGATTTAGACGACTATGTAACCGATGCAAATGATGATTTAAGTGATTTGAGTTGGACTGTTTCTTCTGCCGGTTCGGGTAAATGTTTGAGTTTGAAAAAGAAAGGGAATATATCAAGCTATCTGTTCCTTGTGCCTGAAAGTAAAGAAACATTCAAAGGCGGCTTTCTCAAAAGCAATGAACAGGCGAAAGTGAATAAACCTGGCCGGTTTGGAAGAATTGCGCAAGATGATATGGAAATGAGATTATCAGGGGAACCGACAAGTTCGGATAAACAGGAACGTATCTCAAATAATCTTTTATTTGTTCCTGCTAAAAACGAAACCGGAAGATTTTCAAAATCTGCCAAGTTTACTAAAGGCATCAAAGAAGATATGGAAATGAAAGTATCAGTCAAACAGACAAATGTCGATAGTATTTTGATAACAATTGACGATATAACTCACGTTGCAACTTTCACAGCAACACTAAATTACAATGTTTCGGATGTTCCCTTTGTGTTCACGGCAACCGATCCAAGCGGCGCATCAGATCCGGATACGATGACTGTTACCGTTATTTCTTTGAATGATGCGCCTGTATTTATATCTGCTTTACCGGACACAAGTTTTGATGAGGATACGGTGTTAAAGGTTCCATTATCTTTCTGGTTTGAGTATGTAGAAGATGTGGATGATTCCGTTGAAACACTTGTATGGAGTATCGAGGGCAATGACAATGTTTTCACCGAGATTTCTTCCGATACTGTTATTTTCTCATCCTTATCGGACTGGTATGGTATTGATACATTGACAGTGATTGTGTCGGATTTGGGCGAACTTTCTGATACGACCACATTGGCTGTTACCGTTAATGCGGTCAATGATGCGCCTTTGCCTTTCGGTTTGATTTCACCTGCTGCTGATGAAACAATAGATTCACTCATCATTTCATTTGTCTGGCATGAATCTATTGATCCGGACCCGGAAGATGTTGTCAGCTATGCTTTCCGTCTTTTTGGACCCGGTGTAGATACGACAATTACGGAATTACCCGATACCAGCTTGATATTTGACGGTAGTAATATCTTTCAATATGATACGGTCTATAGCTGGTATGTTGAGGCAACCGATGATGTAGAAATCACGACGAGTGAGGAAACATTTCAATTTCGTACACCTGTTCTTGTTGGAGTGGATATTTTCAGTCAAATACCGGAAGTGTTCAGCCTGAGTCAGAACTTCCCGAATCCGTTTAATCCTATAACGAAGATCGGTTATGGATTACCTGAAGATTCTCGTGTCGATATTGTGATCTACAACCTTCTCGGTCAGGAAGTCAGGAAATTAGTTTCAGAATATCAGATGGCCGGATACAGGTTTTCGATCTGGGATGGCAGAGATGATAACGGAAGTCTGGTTTCCACAGGAGTGTACATTTATGTAATGACAGCTAATGAATTTCATGACGTGAAGAAAATGGTTATTTTGAAATAAGGATAGTGTGTCTATATACCTGTCAGGTTTATTCCGTAGATCACGGAGGACTTCGATGTATAATCGCAGAGTCTCTTCAGGAAAAACCTGGCAGGTCTGTTTTATAATAGGAATTTCAGGGATGGTGTTTTATGAATAAAATGCTTTTAAAGTCGCTTTTGTCAATAACAATACTAACTGTTTCCGTATTTGCTGATCCACCGGCTTGGAGTGTAAATCATTCGGAATTTGAGATGTCCGCCAGTGTTACGGCAGTTCTATATCTGGATTACGAAGAGACAGATAATGCAAACAGGTCGGGCTTTGGTATTAATGCGCTTTCAAGGTCAATATTACTTCATCAAAATACAATTCTTAACTGCTGAAAAACCATCTGCCTGGATTCGGTATATATAGACGCCGGAACTATATTGCGATGCATTCCAATTTACAGAGTAGAATCCAGGTTCTTGTTTCTGATTCACGAGCTTGTCAACTACGTGACCATTCATATTGTAGATGGTCAATGTTACCTGTGAGGTTTTAGGAATGTCATATCGTATAGTTGTCGTTGGATTGAATGGGTTGGGGTAATTTTGTGACAATCTGAATTTCTGAATAATTGCCGAAATATTTTCTTTTATACCGGTTTCCGGATAAAACAAATCATCCAAATTAAACACCGTAGGATTTTGTAAATAGGCGGCTGTAGAGACAGTTGAAGTCGCCCATTTTAGTTCCCGGGATGATTCATTATATTGGATACCGTGAAGATTCCAACTGACACCGGCTGCATCGGCTAATATTGTCCAACTTCTGTCGGGCGAGATATTCACATTATTCTGCAGAGAATCAGTGACGCCACTATAGCGATTACAAGATTCCGGCGTATATAACAGACGAAAATGGTTAGTAGCCAGCAGATTCTTACCCTGAACAACCGTGTTGTTTGTCTGATTCCGGGTAATTACACCTTTAACATTATTACATTCAATAATCATCGGGTCTGATTCATTGCCAAGATTTATCACAGTATGAATGATTGCCGCTGCGGAACGATTCCTTTGACGCACTGCATCCAATATGTCGTCAGTGTCGGAACTTAAATCCCGGTTATAATCGCGCATTTCGATACCATTTCGAAGGGTGAATAAGATCGGATAAAAAAGGCTGTCTGTCTTAAATTCGGTTTTGTTTCCCACATTCATAAAAGCGCCAATGCCGGATTCATTTATACCGGATAGTGAGCCTAAAAATCCGGTAAAAGCGAGAGAAATCCATTTTTGTTCATCTTCTTCAGCCGGAATTTGTACAATCAGCAAATGGTTTCGGCATAAAGCAAAATGATTATCCCAATCCATTAACCGTGTAATGATGAGTTGACCGGCAAGAGCTGAATCCTCCTGCGTACTGGCGCCCCAGCTGGAAATGCTGGAGCAACCCAATTTCATTTTCTCTAATCCTTTCGATGTCTGGCTGAGATCCGGCAGGGCAGTACAAATTAATACATCATCCGCATCAATATCTCTGCCAATT
>JAGLWX010000224.1 GCA_023133185.1 Fidelibacterota bacterium | reverse complement strand
CGAGGGAGCAAGAATTTTCTCCCGCCTGACCGGATCGAACATAGGCAAATTTCTCGCCATCGTACTGGATGATAAGGTTTATATGGCTCCATCGATCAGGGTCAAAATCCCCAATGGATCAGCCTATATTGAAGGTCTTGAAAATATGGAAGAGGCGAAAAATATTGCTATCATACTGCGTGCCGGCGCACTGCCTGCGCCAGTGGATGTGATCGAAGAAAGAACGATCGGCCCTTCTCTTGGTAGAGATTCTATCAATATTGGAACAAAAGTCGGTCTTATCGGATTCCTTCTCGTAATCGGTTTCATGGTGATCTATTACAAAAGTTCCGGTTTACTTGCCGATTTAGCCTTAGTATTAAATATTGTTTTTGTTATGGCAATTCTGGCAACGCTGGGCGCAACATTGACATTACCGGGTATTGCCGGTCTCATCCTTACTGTGGGTATTGCCGTCGATGCAAACGTTCTGATTTTCGAGCGCATAAGGGAAGAACTGGAAAGAGGGAAAACCGTTCGCGCCGCTATCGATGCCGGTTACAGCCGGGCATTCAGAACAATCCTGGATGCAAACGTGACGACTATGCTGACGGCATTGATCTTATGGCAGTTTGGAACCGGTCCGGTAAAGGGATTTGCCGTGACGCTGTTCTGGGGTATTCTTTCCAGTATGTTTACGGCTATTTTTGTGACACGGACTTTTTACAATTACAGAACCGATCGTAAAGTATTAAAAACACTAAGTATATAAACTTCAGGAACTATAAAAATGAGATTTTTTAAAGAGACCAATATTCAATTCGTCAAGTACAGTAAAAATGCGATCACTGCTTCCGTAATTTTTTTATTGATCAGCATCGTATCCATTTTCCTGATCAGGGGATTAAATTACAGTATCGATTTCACCGGCGGAACGCTTATTCAGGTGCAATTCAGCGAAGAGACCAGCACTGCTGAGATCAGAGAAGCGCTGTCAACAGTAAACTTACAGAACAGCATCATTCAGAAATCGGCGGGATTAAATGAATTCATGATCCGGGTTGCCCAGGACGAAACCATTGAGAATTTACCCGCGACGGTAAATGAAGGGCTGCGTTCTTTGGAAGGAAACACATTCGATATACGACGTACCGATCAGGTTGGTCCGAAAATCGGAAAGGAATTGCGCAGCACAGCAATTCTGGCAATTATTTCGGCGCTCTTCGTTATTGGTGTATATATTTCCATCCGGTTCCAGTTTCGTTTTGCCATCGGTGCGGTTGTAGCATTGATCCACGACGTGTTATTCACACTCGGTATATTTTCAATAGCACAGCTGGAAATTTCATTGACAACCATTGCTGCTTTTCTCACGATTGTCGGCTACTCTCTGAATGATACGATTGTGCTCTATGACAGGATACGTGAAGACATAAAAATCATGCGTTCTGATACGATCGAAGCTATTGTTAATAAGAGCATCAACGAAACTCTGAGCCGGACGATCATTACATCACTGACCACTTTTATTGTCGTTCTTGTGTTGGCTTTTGCAACTGGTGAAGTCCGGATTTTTGCCATCGCAATGATTATCGGTGTCTTTGTCGGAACATATTCCTCGATCTATATTGCCGGTCCGGTAGTAATCGCCTGGCAAAAAAAATTCAGTGTAAAAAAGAAATAAATTGACATCAAAATAATTCACAAATAAATGCTCCTCTTTGGGAGCATTTTATATTTTGGAGGATCTCCATGCCTGTCACAGCTGTGCTGGGAGCCCAATGGGGCGATGAAGGAAAAGGGAAAAT
>JAGLWX010000223.1 GCA_023133185.1 Fidelibacterota bacterium | reverse complement strand
AGCGGCATTCTTCGTGAACGCACAGACTGCATTCTTGGCAATGGCATGGTCATAGACCCGGTTGGATTAACCAACGAGATGAGCCATGTTCGCGACAAGGGTATTTCTATAGAGAAACGAATTCATGTATCCCGGTTAGCTCATGTTGTCACATCGCTCCATAAACTACTGGATGCCAAATCCGAAGCGGCGCTCGGCAACAACGCTATTGGCACCACCAAACGAGGTATTGGTCCTTGCTACGCCGATAAAATAAATCGCTCCGGCATCCAGATTAAAAACCTTCGATCCCTCGATGCCCTTCAAACAATGATCAATCACAAGATCGACAGCCTCATTCAAAAAGGGATTCTTTCGGAAACCGGGAAAACGTCATTACAAAGCGATCTGGAGCGTTTTTATGCTTGTGTTCCGGAAGTCTATGCCTGTGCCGCCGATACTTCTATGATGATGAATGATTTCATCCGGGCGAAAAAAAACATCCTTATTGAAGGCGCCCAGGGAACCTTGCTGGATGTAGATTTTGGTTCGTATCCATTTGTGACATCATCCAATACTATTGCAGGCAACATTTGTACCGGGCTTGGGATCGGTCCTAAAACAATCGATAATATCATTGGTGTTTACAAAAGCTATACGACCCGTGTTGGCGCCGGTCCTTTCCCAACCGAACTGACCGATAAAACCGGAGATTATCTGCAACAGACCGGAGGCGAATTTGGAGCAACCACCAAGCGAAAACGGCGTTGTGGCTGGTTCGATGCCGCAACAGGCAATTATGCCGCCATGATAAACGGATTTACTTCAATCGCCATCACCAAACTGGATGTTCTTGATGACTTAGACGAAATTAAGATTTGTACTCATTATGAAAACGGGAATTTTCCGGATATTGATCTTGAGGCGGCTATTCCTCATTATATCACTTTAAAAGGCTGGAATCAGGACACAACATCGGCGCGAAAATTCAATGATCTTCCACCGGCAGCGCGTGAGTATATCAAGACTATTGAAGAGCTATTGCATACACCTGTAAAGTACATCTCGGTGGGTAAAGAACGACAGCAGATTGTTCGGTTATAAGATATGCCATTCTTATATTTTTTTAGCAATTTTACACTATAATAAAACAAACTGTCATTTAATTAAACGGATGTTTCTGAATTCTATTGATTTAGGGCGTATTTTTTAGTAAATTGCCGCTTGGTTTTATGATTTGTAATTACTAAATGGAACATTCCACATTGCCAAGCCGGTTGATAATAGACACTCACAATACAGCACTTTTTTCAAAACTATCTTTATATCTCTTAGCCAATCGGATCATAAATTATAATTTTACATTCAATTTTGTGAAGTACATTGCGTTCTGAATATATTGATCCCCAAAAGTTATCAGAAGATGTTGAAGTAGAACAAAGTGTTCGTCCTTCCGCTTTTGCCGAATTTATCGGACAGCAGAAAGTAGTGGACAACCTGAAGTTATACATCACAGCCGCCAAAAAACGGGGTGATGCGCTCGATCACGTGTTGCTTTTTGGTCCTCCCGGGCTGGGTAAAACGACACTGGCACATATTGTGGCGAAGGAGCTTGATGTAAACATTAAGACTTCTTCGGGTCCTGTGATTGAACGTGCCGGCGACCTGGCTGGAATACTGACAAATCTTTCCCACGGAGATGTGTTTTTTATCGATGAAGTCCATCGTTTAAACAACGTTGTCGAAGAATATCTATACTCGGCAATGGAAGACTTTACAATCGATATCATGATCGACAAAGGACCAAGCGCCAGAAGTATTCAACTCAATCTCGAAGATTTTACACTTATCGGCGCCACTACAAGATTGGGACACCTGACCTCACCAATGCGCGACCGTTTTGGCGTCGTGCTGAGACTGGACTATTATACAAACGACGATCTATTTAAAATATTAATCCGCACCGCAAAAATATTAAATATCGAACTTGATAAGGCAGGAGCCAGGGAAATTTCTAAACGCGCCCGGGGGACGCCCAGAATTGCCAACCGGATATTGCGGCGGGCTCGCGATTATGCACAGATCAAGGCAAAAGGAGTTATTGATAAAAACGTTGCCGAGCAATCACTGAAACTGTTGGATATTGATGAACGCGGTCTTGACAATATGGATCGTACAATTCTAAAAGTGATTATTCAAAAGTTTTCCGGCGGGCCGGTCGGTTTAAACAGTCTGGCAGTAGCCATCGGTGAAGACTCGGAAACCATTGAAGATGTCTATGAGCCTTTTTTAATCCAGAACGGTCTTATTCAGCGGACATCGCGTGGTCGCCAGGCAACGCCGGAAACATATAAATATTTCGGTCTGAAGATGTCGTCCGAACAACAAACTTTATTTGAATAAAGGAGAAAACTTATGAGACTTTCCGATTTCGATTACGAATTACCTGAAGAACTAATTGCAAAGTATCCGATTGAAAAACGTGATCATTCCAAATTAATGATTATTGACCGGAAAGAAGGCAGTATAAAACATAAACATTTTTACAATCTACCTGATTATCTAAAAGCGGGTGATCTATTAATTGTTAATGAAACCATGGTTTACCCCGCACGGCTTTGGGCTGTCAAGGATCGCACAGATGCTCAAGTAGAGGTGTTTTTATTGCGGGAGCTGGACAACAATCTCTGGGAAGTCATGGTCAAGCCCGCCCGTAAGGTGCGGATCGGTAACAAGTTGACCGTTGCGGAAGGTGTTCAGTGCGATGTGATTGACAACACCGTCTCTGGCGGACGTGTCGTTCGGTTTAACAACATATCCCAAAATGATCTATACACCCTGATCGATAAAATCGGTCAGTCTCCATTACCACCCTACATTGATCGAGATCCCACACCTGAAGATAAAGTAAAATATCAGACGGTGTATGCCCGGCGCCGCGGCGCGGTCGCTGCACCGACAGCCGGATTACACTTCACGGATGATCTTATTGAAAAACTCAAAGCAAAAGGCGTAAAAGTATTCCCGGTAGTTTTGCATATCGGTCTGGGCACTTTCCGTCCGGTAACGGTCGAAGATCTGTCCCGACATCGCATGGACTCGGAATACTATGAAGTGTCTGCGGAAACGGCAATCGCCATTAACGAAGCGAGCGCAAATGGGAAACGAGTTGTTGCGGTGGGTACATCCGCTGTTCGCGCTCTCGAAACAGTCACGGTATCCGGCTTTCAGGTCAGTCCCCGCAAAGGCTGGACAGACAAGTACATTTATCCACCGTATGAATTTAAAATGGTTGATGTTCTGATTACGAACTTTCATCAGCCTAAATCCACATTGATCATGCAGGTCGCCGCTTTCGCCAATCGAGATTTGATTATGAAAGCCTACCACATTGCGATAAAAAAGAAATATCGCTTCTTCAGTTATGGCGACGCAATGATTGTTCTCTAAAGAAACAATAACATTGAAATCTACAAGTACAATAATCGTCGCTGCCGGTAGTGGCACACGGATGAAATCATCTGTGCCAAAACCATTTTTAACCCTCGATAACAACACAATCTTATATCACACAATCCAATGTTTTTTACAGGTGGCGGATATTTCAGAAATTATTATCGTTACCTCTTCTCAACTGCTGGATTCTGAGTACCTGCGGGTCTCCATACCGAAATCAGCACCCATACCAATACGAACCATTGCCGGAGGCAAGCGGCGTCAGGATTCCGTTTATAATGGTCTTCAAGCCGTAAATCCCTATTCGACAATTGTTTGCATACACGACGGCGTTCGCCCATTTATTCATCCCGATACAATAGCACGCACCATCGAACTTTGCGATCAATACGACGGGGCAATTGTCGCAGTACCATCAACAAACACGCTTAAGGAAATCCAAGATCAAATGATCGTGAAAACAATTGATCGTGATATCATCTGGCAGGCCCAAACGCCTCAGACATTCCAGAAAGATATTCTCATAAATGCCTATAAACAGGCATTCCGGACTAATGTCACCGGTACGGACGACGCCAGCTTCGTTGAACAAATCGGTGGAAGGATTGCAATTGTTGCAGGCAGTCTGCGGAATATAAAAATCACCAGTCAGCATGACCTGCTTATTGCAAAATCATTACTCGAAGAGGGAGCAATATGAAAAAGTTTAATATACGCGTCGGGCACGGTGTTGACGCTCATGCGTTTTCAGAGGGAAGGGCGCTTGTACTCGGCGGCATAAACATCCCTTTTGAAAAAGGACTCACCGGTCATTCCGATGCTGATGTTGTTATTCACGCTGTTATGGACGCTTTACTTGGCGCTGCCGGTCTCGGAGATATCGGAAAACATTTCCCAAACACAAACGCTCAATATAAAAGCATCTCAAGCGTGCTGTTACTTGAGAATGTGGTTTCAATGATCCAGGACAGGCATTACTACATCGGGAATGTTGACGTCACTATTATTGCCCAAGAACCCCAAATCAATCCTTACGTTCCGGCAATGCAGAAGACACTTGCTCCTGTTTTAAAAATTCCCGTTGATGCTATATCGATTAAAGCAACAACAACAGAGAAAATGGGGTTTATCGGTAGAGAAGAAGGTATCGCGGCAATTGCGACCGCATTAATTGGATTCTGATGGACAGCTATTTCCAGACCGTGCTCGAAAATAGTGCAAACTGAAACATTTTGAGGATGCCATACAAAATGCCCGATCAGTCATATACGATTCGATCAAATGCCAAAATCAACCTCTGTCTCCGAATAACCGGCAGGCTGCCAAACGGCTACCATACGCTCAGCTCGGTTTTCCAGGAAATCGATCTTCATGATACTCTCATTTTTACCCCTTCCGATACATATTCACTCTTTTGTGATAATTATGATATTCCCTGTGATGACAGCAATCTATGCAGCCGGGCGTATCGCGAAATGAAACAATTGGCGCCCCGATCAACAGACTGGCATATTCAGCTTCAAAAAAATATCCCCGTCGGAGCCGGTCTCGGCGGCGGCAGCTCAAATGCCGCGGCGGTAATCAATTTCCTAAATGAGCACTGGGAATTGGATCTCAGCAAATCCGAATTAATCCGGGTCGCCGCCCGAATCGGCGCCGATGTCGCCTTTTATATTAATGGCAAAACCCAGGGCGCCGAAGGTATTGGCGACAAATTACAGTCGTTGACGCTGCCGGAACCGTTCACCTTGTTGCTGGTTTGCCCGACGATTCATATTTCCACAAAATGGGCGTATCAACAATTCACCTTGACAAAAAAGAAAGAGGGCTATAAATTTAGCGACCTTTTTGAATCAGGAAGGATTCATTGGGAGCTGTTTGAAAATCAATTTGAATCTGTTGTTTTTCCAACATATCCAGAAATCGGCAAGATTAAAACTCTTCTTCAGAACGAAGGAGCTTTATACGCCGGTTTGTCGGGAAGTGGTTCGACTGTGTTTGGAGCGTTCAAAAACAGATACGACACAGAACGTGCACAAAAACAGTTTAAAAATCACACAACATTCATTTCATTTCCCATTAATAATTAGAAGAACAACACCATAATTCGGGGATCGTCCAACGGCAGGACTGCGGCCTTTGGAGCCGTCAATCTCGGTTCGAATCCAAGTCCCCGAGCAACCTCTATTTAATTGAGATGGACTTATGAAAATTAAAGCAAGAGTTTTTTCAGGGAGATCAAATCCCAATCTAACCCGGGAAATTATTGAAATTCTCGATATCCTACCGGGAGAAATTTCGATCGGCAACTTCAGTGACGGCGAAATCTGGCTGCGGTTTGAAGAAAATATCCGTGGCGCCGATATATTTATCGTACAACCTACAAATCCTCCGGCTGAAAATATTCTTGAACTGCTCCTGAT
This sequence comes from Fidelibacterota bacterium, assembly GCA_023133185.1. GTDB lineage: Bacteria > Fidelibacterota > UBA2242 > UBA2242 > UBA2242 > UBA9312. The sequence goes on along the minus strand of JAGLWX010000223.1, from coordinate 654 downwards.
CATCGATGCGGCACGACGGGCTTCCGCCAAACGAATCACGGCTGTTATTCCTTATTACGGGTATGCTCGTCAGGACCGCAAAGATCAACCACGCGTCCCAATATCTTCCCGGTTGATAATGGACGAGATCGTTGCTGCCGGTACAAACCGTATTGTGGCAATGGACCTGCATTCGACTCAAATTCAGGGATTCGTTAACATTCCTTTTGATCATCTTTATGCTAAAACTATTTTCGTCGAACCTCTGAAAAAATTAACCGCCGGCAAAGATTATACGATAATCGCTCCGGATGTTGGCGGCATCAAATTTGCCCGCTCTTATGCCCAGATACTGGGATTACCGCTAACAATTATCGATAAACGCCGACCGGAGCCAAATAAAGCCGAGGTAATGAATATCATCGGCGAGAGTCATGTTAAACATGCATTGTTGATCGATGATATGATCGATACCGGTGGGACAATTTCTCAGGCTGCTCGCTTATTAAAAGAGAACGGCGCGGAAACAATTACTATTATGGCAACTCATGGATTATTTTCAGGAGAATGCATTCAAGACCTGACAGATTCAGCTATTGATAAAGTTATCGTCTCCAACAGTCTTGCGCTGCCACAGGAGCGATCATTCCCCAAGCTGGAAATTATATCTGCCGC
>JAGLWX010000222.1 GCA_023133185.1 Fidelibacterota bacterium | reverse complement strand
GGTCTTTTCAGAATCGTCAACCCGCTCAATGAGTTGCGTATTGGGATAATCCGTTCGGCCGGCATTCCCTGTATATATAATATCAAAACCTTCCGATCGGAGAAAATTTGTAAACTTTTGAGCAAGTCCCGGAATACCACATCCATTTAAGACTTCAATAACAATGCCCTGGTAGGGAACCGTATCGGGAACAACTTCATTAACCTGGCTCAATACAACTTTATCAGGATTTTGAACCAAGCGATTTCCCATTGAAAAAATAAATCCGACGATAACGATAGACAGCGAGAAAATAGCAAGGTTGAGGAACCATTTCTGAATATCGGGATTACGTACGTTTGTTTTTTTGCGTTTTTTGTAATTAGATCGTTTTACTGTCCTTCTTGCCACTACCTCACCAATTAATAGAATGAATATCCATAGGGATAAAATCTGCTTCGATAATAATAAGGCGATCTATCAAATCGAATATTAAACATCATATTCTTTTTAGGGCGATACACCAGATCGGCGCCATAAATAAGATTATCCATCAGATTGTTTTGATTTGTCATTGTGTTCATATTCAGCGGATCATGCATAAAACCAATTCTGGTTCTCAGCGACAGTTTATCCGAAAAAATATAAGACATCGAGTTTTGATATATACCCATTGATGCCGACCTGCCACCCCAGCTTGAATAGGATAAGGAATATGACTGATTCATAAAAAAGCGGTTTGGGTCTAGAAAATTTATTCCCAGCTTAGTTGACCCAATTCCGGGAATCCTGATCGCCTTTTCCACCGGGAGTGGTCTCGAGACCTGACTTTTCAGTTGCGCTTGCAGTGGGACTAATGAACAGATAACCACCACAATTACAATTATTTCTGAAACTTTCTTTAACATGTGATCACCTTAACAATAGCATTTTAAAATCACAACTCATTTTAACGGATTTGGGCGAATTTGTCAAGGGTATTGTGGTGTTTTTTTGCCAATACCACAATCCCTGTTCTTTTTAACCAAATTTAAAAAACCGACTATTCCTGTAACTGTATGTAAAGTGAAAAGTTCCGAACTTCTGGAATGATGTAAATTGATTACTTCAGGACTACGTTATCAATCAACCTTGTCTTTCCAAAGAAAACTGCTACTGCAACAAAAGTTCCCGGTTCAATTGCCTTAACCGGACTTAAATCCCTTTCACGGACAATTTTAATGTATTCAATCCGGGCTAAAGGCACCGTTTCTATCTGTTGACGAATTGTGTATTCAACACTTCCGGCATCCAATTCTCCCCGCTGAACCATTTCAACCGCTTTTTGCAATGCCTGGTAAATTATTGGCGCCTGTTTCCGCTCTTCGGGATTTAAATATATATTCCGGGAACTCATCGCCAGACCATCGGATTCACGGATAATTGGCGCCACGATAATCTCAACCGGGAAATTTAAATCCGCTACCATTTTTTTAATAATAATCGCCTGCTGGGCGTCTTTTCTGCCGAAGACCGCAATATCAGGCTGGACGATATTGAAAAGTTTTGCCACAATTGTGGTAACTCCCCGAAAGTGGATCGGACGCGATGTTCCGCAAAGCACCTTCGATAGCTCTTCAGTAATTACATAGGTAAAAAAGGAATCGGGATATATCTCGTCCTTATCGGGATAAAAGATAATATCCACACCCCGTTCATTCGCCATCTGTTCATCCTGTCTAAAATCACGGGGATAGCACTCCAGGTCTTCATCAGGTCCGAACTGAGCAGGATTTACAAACAGGCTCACAACTACAACATCGGATCTTTCCCGTGCATAATCCATCAGGGACAGGTGTCCTTCGTGAAAATATCCCATGGTTGGCACTAATCCGATCCGCTTCCCGGCTTTTCGACGGATTGTCAATTCATTCCTGAGTTCGTTAATTTTTTTTATGATTATCATTCGACGTAAAAAATTTTGATGGTTAATAACTCTCTTTATCAGATGGAAAATTATTTTCAAGAATATCCTTACAATATTCCGATACGGCTTTACGCACATCATCAGCCAGGTTTGCATACCGGCGTACAAATTTAAAATTCATTTTATCGTATAATCCAAACAAATCGTAGGAAACGAGTATTTGACCGTCGCAAAAAGGACCGGCGCCGATTCCAATAGTCGGAATTTTCAAGGATTCTGAAATCTCCTTTGCCAGCTTAGATGGAACTTTTTCCA
>JAGLWX010000221.1 GCA_023133185.1 Fidelibacterota bacterium | reverse complement strand
CGCCGCCTTCCATTTTCACGGCTTCCGCTCTGCCCTCCTTCATAAAACGACCGGCGTTATGAAGCGCTTGCTCGATGGTTTCCTGATAAGACATGAAGGGCATATCCGCAACTAACAACGCCCGTTTAACACCTCGTCTGACTGATCGGGTGTGATAAATCACTTCATCTACGGTAACCGGAAGCGTCGTCTCGTGACCGGCGCATACATTCCCGCAGGAATCACCCACCAGGATCAAGTCAACACCAGCTTCATCGATCAAATATCCAAAGGTATAATCATACGCGGTTAATGCCGTGATCTTTATCCCATCGGCTTTTTTCTTTAAAATCGTTGACACCCTGACTTTTTTATCCATAAATAAGCCCTATCATTTCGTTATTTTTTCAATACTTTTCTGAATGATTCCACCGAGAATTAACCGGTCATTCTTGTAAAGCACCGCGGACTGACCGGGCGTCACGGCTCGCTGGGGTTCACTAAATTCGACTATTAACCGGTTTTGTTCTACCGCATGGATTTTACAGCCAATGCCTTTGTGGTTATATCGGATTGTTATGATGCCGTCTGCTTCTTCCCGCGGTTCGGAACTAACCCAGTTTACATTTCCCAGAATCATAGATTCACTAAACAGACCGTCATTCCCGGAAATTGTCACCTGGTTCTTCCGGGCGTCGATCTGTTTTACATATTTCCGTTCCGAGAATCCCATTTTGAATCCTTTTCGTTGTCCGATGGTAAAATTATGAAATCCATCGTGGTAACCAAGCACATTTCCCTGTTCATCTAATAACTCACCTTTGGAAATTGCCTCGATTCTCCCGGGAACATAACGCCGTAAAAAATCCCTGTAGTCATTATCCGGCAGAAAACAGACATCCTGGCTTTCCTTCTGATTTCCAAGCGGAAGACTCAATTCATCTGAAATTTCCTTTATATCGGATTTGTACTTTGTTCCCAGCGGAAATTTCGTTCTGCTTAAAGCATCTTGCGATAATTGCCAGAGAACGTATGATTGATCCTTACCGGGATCGACGCCTTTAATAATCTCAAAACGTCCCGTAGAATCATTTTTCTCAATCCGAACGTAATGACCGGTCGCCACCAACGGAGCGCCTATCTCATTGGCTAACTTCAACAAATGGCGCCATTTGATCTGACGATTGCAAAACACACATGGATTGGGCGTGATTCCCGATAAATAATCTTCGACGAATCGCTCAACTACCATCTCTTTGAATTCATTTTCAAGGTCCACAATCCGATGACCTATACCGAGAGTTTTACATATCTTTTGAGCCCGTTGAATAATTTTTTCCGTATGATCAGCGCCTTCATGACACCAGAGTTTGAATGTCACGCCAACCGGACTATAACCATCTTCCTGCAACAGGTAAGCTGCAACGGAGCTGTCCACCCCGCCACTCATCGCCACAAGGATCGTATTTCCCTGCCGGTTCATTATACCTGATTCCCCTGTTTCTTCATCCAGGCAGTCAAAAAATCTTCATGAACCCTGAATATAAGTTTTGGACGATCATTGATAGAAAAAAATCCGGCCTCGCTGACATCATCTCCCGGAATCATTTTCACATCAGCGTCGATTTCAACATGAAATCCGATGATCAACACATCGCCGTAATACCCATTTAAGTGAGAACCGATATCGAGCAACTGCGGATCATTTATATTTATTCCGATCTCTTC
>JAGLWX010000220.1 GCA_023133185.1 Fidelibacterota bacterium | reverse complement strand
TCTCCGATTCCGGGCTCAACATTCCGGCGTACCAGCAAAACCTGTCCGGGTTGATTTGTGATCACGACGGCAACAGATGGAACAGGATTTTCATACAAGGGTAAATTACAGCGTTCACAATACGACCTTTGCCTTCCGTCAATTGTTTTTGAAATAGTTTTTGTTCCGCAATGATAACAATACAGGTATTTCACGGAGCTAATTTACCCAATGATAAAGTATATTGAAAACAAAACTATAATTTCGTATTTTCCCTTGTAAATTTGATAACTAAAATTGGGATTGATATGAAAAATTCTGTTCTTGTAATCGGATCAGTGGCATTTGACGATGTAAAGACGCCCTTTGGAGAGCGCCGGAATACGCTGGGCGGCAGCGCGATTTTCTTTTCTATGGCAGCATCCCACTTCACACATGTCATGATCGTAGGAGTAGCCGGAAAGGATTATCCCGAGGATGCCATAAAGATGTTATACGACCATAACGTTGACACTCATGGACTTGAAATCGCCGAAGGAAAAACATTCCGCTGGGGCGGCGTCTATCATAAAGATATTAATATTCGCGATACTCTTTACACACATTTGAATGTGTTCGCGGATTTTAAGCCTGTTATTCCTCCCGATTATCAGCAATCGCCTTTTCTCTTTCTCGGTAATATTCAACCTGCTCTGCAATTGGATGTGTTGAATCAGCTGCAAAAACCCAGGTTCACCGCTCTGGACACAATGAACCTCTGGATCGAAAGCACTCCCGATGATTTGAGAAAGGTCATTGAGAAGGTCGATCTCTTATTAATTAATGATAGTGAGTTGAATCTGCTCACCGGCGAATTAAATCTCCTGAAGGGCCTGGATAAAGTTCATGAAATGGGTCCGAAATATGTCATAATAAAAAAAGGCGAGCATGGAGTGTACTTGAGTTATCAAAGATCGCTGTTTTTTGTCCCCGCTTATCCGGTTTATCAACCGACCGATCCGACCGGAGCAGGCGATGGTTTTGCCGGCGGTTTCATGGGATATCTTGCCGCTTGCGGCGATGTCAATTTCCGCACAATGAAAAAAGCCCTTATTTACGGCAGTATTATGGGATCTTTTGTAGTGGAGGATTTCAGCGTTGACGGTTTAACAGATTTGACGAAAAATCAGATCGAGTCCCGTTACAAAACCCTGAGACAGATGGTAACTCTTTAACATTGAATTAAATTTATGATAATATCTTACCACTGAAGGACACGGAATAGCACAGAAAAAAATATAAAATGATCGAAATGATCTCGTTGTTAAAAAGAGAATTCTTGTAGAAAACAAAGCTATGACAAAGATAACAAATCAGGATGAGGCACAATCAATTACTTTTCCAGAGTAATTCCTATGAAAAAAAACATCACGATTAAGAGAATGAGAAGAATATTTTGATAATTCAGTGTAACTCCGTTCACCCCATTAGATAGGTTTTATATATGAATTCATTTTTTTATTTAACAAAGATATCTAACGGGGTGAAAATCAGTGGTAAACTATTACAATTTATGATAAAACCGTTATTCTGGGAAAACAACCGGTTATATATTGTCGATCAAACGCTATTACCGGTTGAATATAAAAAAATCGAAATCCACGATCATAACGAAATGGCGGTCGCCATTAAACGCCTGTCAATTCGCGGAGCTCCGGCTATAGGAATCGCCGCCGCTTTCGGACTTGTACTGGGCTTAAAACCCTTTGCAAATGCTTCGAAGGATTTATTTCTTTCAAAAATCACTGAAATCTCCGATATACTCCGGAACACCCGTCCTACTGCTGTCAATCTATCCTGGGCGCTGCAACGAATGAAAAATCTGGCGCAATCTCTCACAGGCGCGCCGGTTCCGATGATCTGGGAACGCTTGTTAAACGAGGCGCAGAAAATTCATCAGGAAGATATTGACATGTGTCTCCGAATCGCAAAAAACGGTCAATCGCTTATTCCACAAAATGCCGGAATTCTGACTCATTGCAATACCGGAGGCTTAGCGACCGGCGGATTGGGCACAGCGCTGGGAATCATTATCACAGCCCACAAGTCCGGTAAGAATATCCATGTTTTCGTTGATGAAACCCGCCCCTTATTGCAAGGCTCACGGCTGACCGCATGGGAGTTAATGCAGGAGAATGTTCCCTTCACTCTCATCAGTGATAATATGGCAGCCTATATAATGTCATCCGGGAAAACGGATGCTGTGATCGTGGGAGCCGATCGAATCGCCGCCAACGGCGACACTGCCAATAAAATCGGCACGTACGGACTGGCGGTTCTGGCAAAATATCATGAAGTCCCATTTTACATTGCAGCGCCTTCCTCAACAATCGATCCGTTGATTTCCAACGGCAAAGAGATTGTCATTGAAGAACGGTCAGGCGCGGAAGTCCGTGAGATATTCGGTGTAAAGATAGCGCCGGAAGATTGCCCCGCCATTTCACCGGCTTTTGATGTAACCCCGAATTCACTCATTGCAGCGATTATTACTGAACAACAGGTTTTTCGCCCACCCTATTATTTTAAAAAACCCTCATGATTTTCAACCACAACGAAGTATGAAAGATAGAGTAATGGAGTATTGTGTTATCAGTCATTCGCTTCGCTGTCATTCAATTGTAATTCAGTAGTCATTTGATGGTTAAGCGTGAACTATAAATTTTGGCAATTAAAAGCGGTTGCTTTCATATAAACGAAATGGAATCGGTTCGCCCGGTGTGATTTAGCGGTTATTTCGTAATTTAAAAGCATCTGATAGAAAGAGGATTTTAAAAATTGTGAAAAATTATTTTATTGATTCAGGTTTGATGAGTGTTCTATGAAAAACTCGGGTATCATATTTTTAAAAGATCTTCTGCGATTATAGCCGCTCAGAAATTTGAATTCTTCAGGATGAACAAAGATCTGAATTGATTATGAGGTTTAGTGAATATTTATTAAAATCACTTTACATTTACATATTAAGTTCATATCTTCATTCAGTAACAGAGTGGAGGATAAAATGAAAAAGTTCTTTGTCTTTTTATTGGTTTTTGTCTTACTAATTCTCTCTCAAACTTGCGACGATAACAATGAAGTCAATGACGAGAGTGAATTTGAAGCCGGTATTACTTGCTATCCTGATTTTGGTACAAAATATACTGAATTCAAATTTTCAATCAGTATATTATCAGATACTGACACCCTGGAAAACACAGATAATTTTCAGATACGCTGGGATTTTGACAGCGATGGCACTTATGATACAGACTGGATCGATTCATTCAGTATTACTCACCGGTTTAATACGCCGGGAACCTATGAAACCGAAGTCACTCTAAAAGACAGCCTGGGAGATCTGAACGAAAGTTCCATTCACGTCTATGTTCAGGAAATGATCCAAATTACTAACAACGAAAGCGGTTCTTTCCAGGGTAATATCGACTGGTGTCCGGATGGCAGCAACCGGATTGCCTTTGACTGGCGCTCAACCAATAATTTAAATCAAATCTATGTAGTGGAATATCCTGTCGGACAACCGGTGCAGATTACGACAGCCAATCCGAACATGTTTCATAATTTCCCAGAATGGTCACCTGATGGTGAAAAAATCTGCTACGAAGCAAACAATAACATATACATTATTGAATTAGCAACAGGTCAAATACAGGAAATTCCGGGATATGGAATGACCCGACATTGGTCGCCTGATGGTAAATGGATAATGATGTATCACGAAAAGACAAATCTGTATGATGTCGAAGGTGATTCTTTAGTCCTTTTTTCCAACAAGGCATATGAAAGTTGCTGGTCGCCGGATGGTCAATATCTGGCATTATATAGGAAACTTGCCTACCCTGAAGTATCCGACAAACTCGAAATCATTGATTTCAGTTCCCGAAGCATTCTAAAGGAATTCACTGTTTCAGACATCGGTTTTAAAATTGACTGGTCACCCGATGGAAAATGGATAATGCTTGGATTCGAACCGGATAATCATCTGTTAATCCTAAATTATGAAACCGGGAAAATTTATACCGGCATCCTGGAAGGTTTTGATCATACCTGGTATCCGACCTGGTCGAGTGACGGGAATTTAATCGCCTTTGAAGCAGAACTAGCCGACAGCAATCGAAAAATGGAAATCTGGGCGGTAACAGCGCCGGAGTTTATGAGATAGATCAGAAAAATCATTTAGCAGATTTTCCGTATATTAAATATCACTGTACTAAATTACCTCACAAGAGGTCTCCTTGAGACATAAGAAATGTTTTATACCTAAAAATCCCATTTGACAAATTCGGGATAGAATTCCAGAGACTTTATGTAATAAAGAAGTGATTTTAATCTACAGTTTTTTCTTTTTGGCATCATTATCTATTTTCAAAGCAAGTTTTGTTTAAACCTCACGATTTCAAGGTCTTTATAACGGGATATTACCACTTCAGAATTTGGTTTAGTATTTCTGGATTCAATTGCTATAAAAAATTAGCACGAAAAGTATTTATATATTGTCTCACTTCTTACAAAATGGGAAAACAGAATGGGGTGCGAATCGAGCAAGTTTGGAAATGATGTTGCTTGTTCTTGGTTTAATTGCAGGAGCATTAATTCCTTTTACAATTTCTTATAATCCTGAAGAAATCAGTTTTGATTTAGCAGAAGGACAAACTGCTTTAGATGTTATTATGAAGTTTGATACTCGTTCATATATTGTAATTGCTCTTGCAGGATTTTTTCTTATTATAGTTATACGGCTTACAATGTTGCTTATGCTTCTTAAGAGAGCAAGGAAAAAGATATTTGATAATTAGTACTATATTCCTTTTAATAGGATTATTCAAACACTCCTAAATAATTATTGAAATAATTAATAAACCTCCAAATAGAACACTACCCCACCCCAACGGAGAAAGTAGGAAAGGATGTTTAGTTTAAATTAAAATATTCACTTTTGTGGTCTGTTATCCCAAATAATCTGGGGAGCAGTTGAAGATTCTTCTGTCCACACTTTTCCATAGATTTTGTAATAAACAATATCTTCAAAACGAAGCAGATTAATCGATGTATCTGTCCATGTAGTGTCTGGTGCGCTTTGCATTGCCTCTAATGGGACAGTGTATGAATATGGTGTTGTCCATGAGCCGGAGACGCCTATTTTTCTTTTTATAACATGATAGTGTGCCCACATAAAGTCCCATTTCATACTTGGATTTCTTTCATTTGTTACTTTAGTGAAACTTGGCATAGAGGGCAAACTTGCTGGGATTGACTCACCGCATGCTAGACTATTCAAATCTTCATCCCAGTAAGGATTAAAAGCAGCCCATAAATAAGCGCAATCATCACCCTCAATTTCTTGTTCATTTCCATCCTGGCATGGATCCCATGAAAAATTAGTAGTTGCATCAAACAATCGATCAGCATACCAACGATTTGCACAAGGAACTCTATAGCCATTATCTGGTTTAACTTGAGATTTTGACGCATTTACTATTGCTTCTGGTTCAGTTGAATAATTCTGTTCACAAAACATGAAAAAAACAATACACAATAATGATAAAACAAAAACTAAATGGAATTTGCGACTAATCATAATCACCTCTTTTGTTTATATCCTTTCCTACTTTCTATGTATAACTAAAATATTTATAATTCTATATGATACTATTTCAGCAGAATCATCTTATTAACCATAGAGCGACCTGTTCCTCGAATTTGATAAAAATATATGCCGGAGGACAAATGAGAACCATCAAACAACAGGTGATTAATTCCACTGGTTTGATGTCCGGGTGAGATTGTTTGCACTAATTTTCCATTGAGGTCATAAATTCTTAAAATAACAGAATCATTGAAGGGTAAAAAGTAAGAAATATTTGTGCTTGCATTAAAAGGATTAGGATAATTCTGGAAAAGTTGAAATTGATTAAACATAGTCACAGATTCATTTTCAATTGCTGTTGGTAAACCATTCAACGCCAGTTCAGCAGTTGTTGCAATTCCAAGTTTTGCAATCTTATGGAAATAATTCATGTTAAAATTTTCAATTTTATCATTAATTGTATGGTAATAAGGGGTATTATAATCATATTTCCAAAATCTTTCTGATAACAATAGTGTAAAGCAAAAATCATCTACAAATCCAAATGGAATCGTATCACTAGTGTCATGTCACACTTGTA
>JAGLWX010000022.1 GCA_023133185.1 Fidelibacterota bacterium | reverse complement strand
GACTTTTCCATCGTTTACTCCTTTCTTTAAGTATTTATTGAATTTAGTACCTTTACGCCTTCTGAAAGACGTCAAGTCCTCGAAACTAACATTTACCCTGTTAGATAGTAAACATTTAACGGGGTGAACTTCCGGTAACTTCTTCATAACGCCTAATTTGATTTTTTAGTTACACGGTATCCCAACCAGCAGAAATAAGTCAGTAGGATACCTTGAAGGATTGGGAATAGGATATAATAAGGCGGGTCTTTGGGAATTCCCATAATAACATGAAAAATAATTGGCTGAAGGATAATCTCGATACCCAATACGATACCGATGATGAATCCCCAATGGATACGAAATAGGCATGTAACAAATGCTACAACATATCCGGCTGATAAAGCTATCACCGCATAGACCATTGGACTGACAGCAGTCCCTGCTATATTCATTGCACCTGGTAATTCTGCGACAAGTTTGTGAGCAAGCTGGATAAGAATAAACCCAGTTGCAGCTTGAACTTCTATCGGTAAGCCCTTTGATTTAGTCATAATTCCTCCTTGCTTTAATCTTCTTATTTTTTTCTTTACATCTTGAGAAAATCCATAAATTGTAATAGTCGTCAGGATGGACAGTATCGCTATCAATCCCTGGTGATGATTACGTATTCTCTCTTCTGTGCCGTTTATAATTTCACTTCCATTCCAGCGTAGATAATACGACCAGTATAGGGTGCATACATAAAAGCAGCATCATCAGGGTGCTTCTCATCCTGAACATAATCCAAAAGGTTTTTCACGCCTGCAAAGAGAGTTATACCCTTTTCGGGAAAATTTCTGGATATACGACTGCTCACTACCCAGAACGGGTCAGTATGCTTAATCTTGGAGTTATATCCTAATTCATTCGGGTCTGACTGCCAGAACTCTTCTTCCTCACAATAATCAATATACATTCTGCCGGTATAATTATTACTCAGGGTCAGGTTCCAGTCGCCTGGTGTAAACCCTATCCCGATATTTCCGGTAATCAGCGGAACACGAGGGATATATTTGCTTTCATCATAATAAGGACTATCTTTCCAATCATCGCGTTTATTTTCATATTGAGCATCCGTATATGCCATTGTTAGGTCAATAGAAAGCTCACGACTTAGGAGCATTCTAGAGCCAAGTTCCACCCCCTGTGTATAAGCGTTATCTATGTTTTCCCATTCATAAGTATAACCCAGTTTTGCGGATGATTCACCGGCATCTACAAATCCAATCTTATCTTTAAGGTTAGTGCGAAATACATTGGCATTCATTGTAAATTTCTTTGCCGAGTAATCTGCTCCAAAATTGAAGCTTACAGATTTTTCAGGTTTTAAGCCTGCCGGTTTATTGACCCTTGGAGAGCCGCTACAAAGATGCAAGTCCTCACTAAACCCATAAGGAACCCTGAAACCGGTTCCTGTACTGATTCGCAAGGCAAGTTCAGGAGATAGCCTGTACATTAGTGCAAATCTGGGATTAAAAGCTTTTTCATCATACTCAATCTTAATTCTGTCTTTAGGAGCAACCTTACCGGAACCGCCAAAATCATCTTTGGAACTGTGAATATCATATCTCGCACCTAACACCATTTCCAGAATACCAGTTATTATGGAAAATTCATCCTGAAGATAAAAGCCAACATCATGAGCAGACTTTTCGCTTTCAGATGTATATGTACCGCTATAATCAGGACTATCCTCATCTACAATTACATACCTGCCTGACTCATCTAACTTATTGTAGGAATATTGAGCTCCTCCCAACAAGCGATGACTGCTTCCAACAGGATGGAAATAGTTCCAATCCACTACATAGAGATTTTCTTTAGCAAGATATGGGCTCATCTCATTTACCGGTGGTATAGTATCACCGTGAGTATCCATATAATCTCCTAAGAAACCATCATTAGTGGCATTACGGTCGTGGTTACAATAATTGAAGTTAAGAGTAGTTTCATTACCGTGTGCAAATTTCTTCTTATAGATAACTCCGAATTCATACCGGCTTGTTTTAATATTCTCTGTTCCCCCGGAAAAAGGATTCTCCCAGCACTCAGCCAACCAGTTATCACCAGGGTCAGCATCACCCATCTCACCGCCTGCCCTTATCTCATTTAATGTATGACCTGAAAATGTGATCTTATCGTCTCCCAATACATTAAAAAGATTAATTCTGGCTCCCAGAGCTAAGTTGTCTGTTTTGACCCTGTCTGTAAAACCATCATTATCTTCATCAATTCCAGCGCCAGTATTTTTTTGTGCATTTACCATCATATCCATATTTCCATACCTCCGGGAAGCAGACAGGGCGTAGTCATTTGTATTATGACTTCCAAAACTTGTACTTGCCAACACAGATGGTTCCGGGCCCGGTTTCTTAGTCACGACATTAATTACTCCCGAAATAGCAGAACTGCCATACAGGGCAGAACCTGCCCCTTTGACAATTTCTATTCTATCTATATTTCCTGCCGGAACCTGCTGCGCTCCATATACTGATGCCAGACCAGAATAGGTAGGTTGACCATCAATCAATATCTGAACATGACCACTCTCCAGTCCCTGCATTCTTATAACAGAAAAATTGCAGTAAGAACACTGTTGTTCTACTCTTATGCCAGGGACTCCTTCCAGAGCCTCATAGAGATTCGGTGCTGCTTTCTCTTCAAGCATCAGAGAAGTAATCACCTCTGTGCGAACAGGAACATCCTTTATATATCTCGGCGTCCGGGTGCCGGTAACTACCACGCCACCAAGTTCAATAGCACTCTCTTTTAACTCAAAATTGAGATTAACTGTTTGCCCCGGTGCAACTGTTACCTTTTTAGTTGCGGCTGCATATCCCATTACAGTTGCTATTACTTGATAATCTCCCTGCTTAATGTTATAGATGAAGTATTTTCCATCCACATCAGTAGCCGAACCTAAAGAAATTCCTTTAATGAGGACATTGGCAAGAATAAGGGGTTTACCACTCTCTTTATCAATTACTTTACCTTCTATTTTACCTAAGTCTGATGAATAAATGGTAAAAGGGTGTAGGAAAACCCCTAAAACAATAATTAAAATATATAACTTTTTCATATTTACTTTTCCTTTCATATTTTTGAAATATTAGAGATTATTTACAGCGACGTTAAATGTAACTTTACAATTTCCATTAGTTTTTTATAACCTTCCTTTCTTTATGTTTTTATTATATGTATCCTGTAATTTTAATTCACGACAGGCATCACCTTCTCTGTATATGTTTTGTCACTTTCCCAATTTTTAGTTACTTCACCTCAAATGTCAATGTAGCTGTATAGGACAGCTCATTGCATTTATTCCTGAGCTTATCCGGGGCGGGGAGTTTAATCTTTGCCTTGATCAGCCAGGGTCCGTGATGCAGGATCCTTATCTTCGCCTTTCCCTGTCCATCGGCAGTTGTGACAAAAGCAAAATCATCGCCGGTAGAAAATCCGGCGTATGTGCCATAGACCTGGCAGAATCTCGCCGGTCTGCCTTTAAATAATACCTGAACCGATATGTAGTCTCCCACTTTCAGATCGGCTGGATTCAGTAAGGGGATAATCTCCAAGGTATGTCCAACAGGTTTACTAAAAGCCCCGCTGGAGCTAGCTACATTAATAAGCGCCTTGGCATACTGCTCAAAATGAAGGCTCAGAATCACCCCGTTCAGTCCTGTCTTGGGCACACTCCTGTGATGGATTTTACCCTTTTCCACGTACATTGTGTAAAATCCCGGCTTCAGCGAAGCAGCAACTATATGGGTTCCTTTTTCAGAAAAGCTCAACTCCGTAGCCAGAAAACCGCCAACACCGGGCTTTATCGGCTTCATTTCTCCTTTGGGATCAATCAAGTCAAACTTGCTTAGTTTATCTACTGATAAAAAATCAGCCACCGGGTATCCGTGTCCCCAGCCAAAATAGACCTTTGTTCTTGCTCCATATTTCGGAGAGTAGATTTCAGGAAAATAATCCGTAGCGTTCAGCCAAAATGTGTGGCTGAACGCCATGGTTGAAAGGCTAAAACATAAGGTTATAGATAGCTTCAGAATAAGTCCGGTTTTATTATTTCTCATCTTTTTATACCTTTATTTTTGGTTAGATTTGAAAAGTTAGTTACGATGCTTCGACTATTTTGATTATCATTCAATTTCAGCTGTCGAAGCATCGTACCATCACTTCTTTCTATTCATTAAGATTCCGGCTGCCATCCGGTTGATAGAAATATTGAAGAGTTATATATCCGGATGTGCTTTCTGTGGGGTGATAATAACTCTTAAACCAGAGCCTGGCATACTTGCCATTAGCCGTTTTCACTACATAAATGCTGTCAGTAGGTATAAATGTAGGCGGCATGCCTTGCATGATCGCCCATCCATTCAGAACTTGATTTGTTGAAATGGTTTTCGAGCCTCCGTGAGCCTGATAGGTTAATGAATCATCGGCTGTATATCCGTTTTCAGGAGCCTCAATAACAGAATCAAAATCTACTTTTCCTATATTAACAGCGCTGCCCTGACCGGAACCGGATGTTCCGCTGTTTGTTTTAAGGCGGTAACGCTTGAGACCGAGGTCCCATTCTAAAGAACTACCTGGATCATCAACAGTTAACGTATCTCCTTTGGAAAAGGAAAAATAAACCCACTCTGTTTTGCTGGATGCATCAATTATCAATTCATTGCCGATACCGCTTGGTGGATCTGTCACGCCGTTATCATCACAACTGCCAAGCAGAAAAAATAGCGAAGCAACGGTCAAATAAAAGATAAACACACTAAAAGATTTCTTCATTTTCATACCTCCATTTTTGAAATTAAATTATTTGTAAACCAATTAGTTTTACTACTTTGTTTTCATCACCTCCTTTCTAATAAAAATTTGACAAGAGTTAAAGTTTATTTGTATGTGATATAAATGCCACCGTAGTATCTCCGCCCCGGCGTAACTAAATAAGCTTTATCCATATAATCAAACAGATTATCAACACCGAAATTCAAATTGAAATAAGAAAAAATCTTCTTATTAAAGTTAAACCGCCAGATGGCATAAGGAGCTTGATTGTATTGGATGATAGCGCCTGTGGCTTCATCCTCATACTCATCGATCAGTTTTTCTCCGATCAGCTTGCCGCGCAGATTAAAATTAAAGCCATATTTATTATTGATATATTCCAGTTTAACTAGTCCGGAGTGTTTGGCTCGTCCAAATAATTCTCGACCGGTCTCCTTATCTTCTGTATCAACAAAACAATAGCCGCCTGACAAAGCGATGCCAAGTCCTACATCAACTTTCATCAGCAATTCAGCGCCCTGAGTCATGGCTCTGGCGACGTTTCCGTAGCAATGGGTATTTGGATCATCGGGTGCAATTCTGGTGGCGATCATATCTTTCAGGTCGGTCCGAAACAAAGAAACTGACCAGTTTAGATTTCTATTAATAAACTCTATCGAAAAAGAACCATAATTGGATGTTTCCGGTTTAAGGTCTGTATTACCATAGACATAAGGACCACCGCCACCGTGATCCCAATTCATGTAGAGTTCTTTTAAAGTAGGAGCCTTAAATCCCAAGCCGTAGGTGGCACGAAAATTAAACGGTAGTATCTGATACATTCCAGAAATCTTTGGGCAAAAGTGCGAGCCATATTCAGAATGTTGATCAAAGCGAAATCCGCTGACAAAGCTCCATTGGTGCGTCCATTTTATATCGTCTTGAGCAAAAAGTACCCAATCATCGGCTTTATGAGTCTCACCGGTAATACGAGTGGAAAAGACTTTCTCATTGATAACTTCAGTTCCAACCGTAAACTGATGCTTTTCGCCCAACTGGAAATTACTCATGAGTCTGATATTATCGTATCGGTGTTTATAGCTAAGCCTTTCTTCATCTTGAAGCTTTTCATACACTTCCTTGGTATCGTATGTGTCGGAATGCCAGCTTGCCTCGAGAAAAGCTTGCTTTTTGAACCGGTATTGTGCCGTTCCGTTATAGGTCGTGCCGTAACATTTTCGGTGTTTATGCTTGTATTTACGAGCCGCATCGAACCGTTCAAGTACATAATAGTTCCCACCAGCCGTCAGCTTTAACCGCTCTGTTGGTATAACTGTGAATTTTTGTGTTATTGTGACATCTTCGTATTTTTCTACTGTATGACGACTCTTATTGAGCGGATCCAAATCGTAGCCATCCGTGCTTTTCCTGACGATATCGGTTTTAGAAGTGAACCATTTTCGTTTTAAACCCAAAGTTCCACCAACAGTCAGCTCGTTATACTTTGAAATACGGGAGTGAAGGTTTAATTCTAATGGATGTTTTACCTCTTGCGTAATAATATTAATCACACCGCCAATGGCATTAGAACCATAAAGAGAAGATGCAGCCCCTTTGACTATTTCGATTCTTTCGATGTTTGCTGTGTTCAGACGGGAGAAATCAATATTCCCACGCACTTCGCCGGCAATCCGTTCGCCATCCACTAAAAACAAAACATATTTAGGTCCCAAACCATGCATCATAATGTTCGCTCCATGTGAATTTGGAGAAAATTCCAAACTCGGAAGTTCTTCCAGAGCATCCTGAACCGTTACCACACCGGTAGTCTCCAACTGCCGTCGGGAAATGAGTTCTGTGAGTATCGGAACGTCTTTCAGCGTCTTTTCAGTTCGGGTCGCTGTCACTACAATTTTCTCCATGTCCAGAAGCGTTTCACGTAAACGAAAATCAACCACAGCTTCGAAGCTTTTTAGCGCAACACTTTTTTCAACGGTGGTAAATCCCATAAAGGTGACTCGAATCGTGTAAGTGTCCATACGGAGCCGTTTCAATATGAAATGTCCGTCTTTATTGGATATGGTGCCTTGTTCTGTGTCCACAATGATTACATTGGCGCCATACAAGGGAATGCCGTTCTCAGCATTCAGGACTCTTCCTTTTATACAGCCATAGACCTCAGCAGCATCTACCTGAATTACTGTGAACACCAGAGAAAAAATGGAAAGTCCAAAAATAAGTATTTTTTTCATCTCAGACCCTATTGATTTTGAAATTCATTTTCATTACGTGATCAAAAAAATTATTCCTTACATCTGCTGCAATATCCATAAAGCACGCATTTGTGATTTGTTAATTCAAAATTCTGTTCCCTTGCCACTTCTAATTGCAGTTGCTCTATTTTGTCATTTTCAAATTCTATAATTTTACCGCATTTGAGACAGATCAAATGATCATGATGTTTACCTTTGTGCACTGGCTCAAAGCGGGTAAGTCCGTCACTAAATTGGCACTCGACTGCCAGCTCTGCATCAACTAGTAACTTCAGTGTACGATAGACCGTAGCATAACCGATTTGTGGATCGCTTTTTTTAATCTCGTTATATAATTCTTCAACGGTAAAATGCTTATCCTGTTGCAGAAAATAACTGGCAATATCATCCCGCTGCCGGGTTGATTTTAATCCTTTGTCGTGGAGATAACCTTGAAAATTCTTTTCTTTATTCATAATTTAATCTCATATTGATAATGAATATCAATTTCGTTTTAATGTAACATAACGATTTGTCTTTGTCAAATGTTTTTACTTCTTTTTGACCACCCTACGGTATTTAGTATAAAAATACTTATCCCATAGGGAATCTTCGATTATCACAATTCTTCATCGTAAACTGCGAAACACCTGTCAGGTTTATTCAAACAATCGCATCCGAAGTAAAAGAATCTTTTAAACCTGACAGGTGTACTTTAATCTTCTCACTGTTCCGCCGGGTCTGAGGACCTGACGGAACTAAATTATTCATTCTTTAACGGTATAGATATTCAAAGCAGTATCCATAAGCGCAGATAGGCGGGCAGCGTTTTGGAATCCGATAACATGCTTGAGCTTTTCATTATCAGGATTTAAAAAGAGAAGATTTGGAATACCGACTCCGCCATATTTTCGCGCATTTCCATTGTATTGGATTGCTGTTTCCCGTTGTTTATCTACATCGATCCGAACGGTAATGAACTTTGGGGATTTTTTAATAACATCGATGTCGTTAAATGTGGAATCTTCCATAGCCCGGCAGGGCGGGCACCATTCCGCCATAAAATCAACCATGACCGGTTTTTGGGTCAATTTGGAGAGCACGAGAGCGGAATCGATAGAATAAATCCACTGAATTCGGCTGGCGCCAGCCGGTTGATTTTTTCCGCAATTTACAGTGAGCACAATAGGAATGATCACTGCTATCACGATTAGCCGCTTCTTATAATTTATCATGATAAAAAAACCTCTCTTTATTGACTGAAAGATAATCAAGCGCCCGGTATTCTCAAAAGGATTTTAAGGTCAGATTTCCACTGTACTTTTTATTCGTTATTAATTAACTTACCAGCTCACTTTTAGATATTTGAGATTGAGTTCGGTTGTTGAGGGGCAAAGCAATATTCAGGTCTTTTCAACACCGTGAGCCAGGAAAAACCAGGAAATCAAAATGTTTTGGGCGCAACCATTCAAAAAGGGTCATAAAATGAAAGCTGCTATCTTTTTTATTGCCGGCAAGAACAATCCCAACGGGTTGGATACACTGCGCCGGGTTATTTTAAAAACGTTAGAAAAAACCGGCGAAGATGCAAATGTTGTAATTGCATCCGAAGCGAATACCAATTTGATAACGGATTTTCCCGATTCATTTTCAAACCGAATTTATAAAATTCACGGCGATTATAAGAATTTATCCGATGCTGTTTTGAAAGCCGGGGAAGCGGGATTATTAGATTGTGATCTTCTATTTCTACACTCTCCAGGAGACGATATCGATATTAATGCCGATTGTATTAATACGTTTTTCGAATATTATGAGCTAACCGACGCCGGGTTCATGATCAGTGACCATTATGAATATCTTGATGATGATCCCGCCGGTAAACCCGTACTACAGAAATTAAAGCCCGGGCATGATCCTTCAAATGTCATAATTCCCGGCAGAATGAATAATCCCGCTCTGTTTTGCCACGGTTCATTGATAGCGGTGAGCGCAAAATATATTAATCCACGGGTTTTCGATACAGACGTAAATTACGGAACTGATTATGCGATTCGGATGGGAGTTTTGGCTCAAAACGGAAAAATATTTACCATTCCAAAGCCGCTCTATACTTTTCGGAGAGGTAAACCATTTTATCCCGGCGCCGGGCTTCAGGATAAATTTGAAGTCGGCAATTCGGCAAAAACCAGCCGCCACTTTTCTTATACACAAGACCCTGCCCGGTTTGAATGGGGACCGGTCAGCTTTCAAAAATATTTAAAGGATATCGGGGCGTTTTTACCGGATTCATATTTTACGCGAAAAGTACCTGTGGATCCCACGCTTGGTGATGGTATTTCCTTTGTTTTACCGACTTACAACCGTGCCGATTTAATCCTTTATGCTATTGAATCTGTGATAGATGTCAGGAAACGGGTTGATACGTTTATTCCCATCGAACTGATAATTGTAGATAATGGAAATGATAATACCCCCAATGTTGTCGCTCCATATATCCAGCAATATCCCGATCTGGTAAAATATCATAAGGTGTTTGGCATGACCCTTGGCGGCTCCCGTAATTTTGGTGTTCATCGTGCCTGGAACCGGATTATCGGTCAACTGGATTCTGACGATGTGCTGATTGGCGACCCGGTCACCAATATTCTAAAACAGTTTGAGCGCACAGGTGCAGCAGCGATTATAGGAATTTACCAAACGGCTGTAAG
>JAGLWX010000219.1 GCA_023133185.1 Fidelibacterota bacterium | reverse complement strand
TTCGGCTTCGGCAATAAGATCATCGGATAATTGCTGATGCCTGGCAATCAATGCCTTTTCATTCAGGTATTTCTTCTGATTAAGATGCTTCGCGCTGTGCTCTTTAATCCGACCCTCTTCCACAATAATCTTCCCGTTCACAATCACCCAATCCACCGGACTCATGGCAACACAAAACAGGATTGCTGCCGCCGGATCGTGCTGAGCGCCGGAATATTCCAGCCTGTCCATTGAAATCAGAGTCAGGTCGGCGCATTTTCCCGGAGCGATCTGCCCGATATCATCCCGTCCCAGCGCTTTTGCACCACCCACCGTCGCCATCCAGAGGACTTCTTCAGTATTGAGCCAGTATTCCGGTTCTCTTAATCTGGAAAGCAGCAAGGCATTTCTCATCTCCATCAACATATTGGACGAATCGTTGGAGGCTGAACCATCAACCGCCAGGCTGACTTTCACACCCGCTTCGAACATCTCCTTGATCCGCGCAATGCCCGAGCCTAATCGCATATTGGAACTCGGACAGTGGGAAATGCCGATCTGCGCTGCACCGACTTGCCGGATTTCATCATCGTTCAGGTAAATGGAATGAGCAAACCAGGCGTTACTATCAATCCAGTCCACGGATTTCATAAAATCAAACGGACGCATCTTAAATTTTTCCAGGCAGAAATTTACTTCATCGGCTGTTTCAGCGAGATGGGTGTGAATCTGCAACTTATTCTCCCGGGCAATTCGAGCGGTTTCTTTCATCAACTCCGGCGTCACCGAAAAGGGCGAACAGGGCGCCAGTGAAATGCGGGTCATTGCTCCGAATGAATTATCATGATATTCTTTGATCAACCGGTATGTATCTTCAATGATCTGCGCTTCGGTCTGGATCACATCATCCGGTGGCAGTCCGCCGTCGGATTTACCTCTGGACATGGAACCTCGTGTTGGCTGGAAACGGATTCCCATTTCCCGGGCGGCTTCGATCTCCCGGTCGATCAGCGTCGGTTCGGCTTTATTCGGAAAAAGATACAGATGATCGGAAGTAGTTGTGCAACCCGATTTCAAGAGTTCGGCAATTGCCAGTTTTGCGCTAATGTAAATCGCTTCGCCGCTGATACCGCGCCAAATTTTGTAGTTGGTGATCAGCCAGTCAAACAGTTCTGACTTTTGCGTCGCGAAGATATTGCGGGTCAGAGTCTGGTAAAAGTGGTGATGAGTATTCACGAAACCCGGCAGCGCCACCGTTCGGCTGGCGTCGATGATTCGGTCGGCAGTGCCGGAAAATTCCTCCGGTCCGGCAGAAATGATCTTATTTCCTTCAATATAGATATGTCCGCCGGAAAAGGTATTCAATACATCGTTGGAATAAACATCTTCGTCCATCCGGCAGCAGAGCAGAGGATTTTTTATTAAAATTGACGATGACATTATTTATCCAAGTCCGGTTTTATGGTTAAACTCTTCAATCAATGCATCGATCTTAGGCATCATGCTGTGAATCGATCCCCAATATTCCCTGTAATCGTACCATTGGGCATTTAACTCGTCTAATTCTTTTTCTTGTTGCTCGATCCAGGTGTAGTATTTCAGGTTGTGGATGCGTTTTTTCTCGTAGAAATCCAGTTCCAGAGCATATTCGACATTGATATTATTAAGAAGTTCATAATCCCGGACAGCATCGTCGTGGGTGTATTTACCTTTTTCTTCATTCAGTTCGCGAATGCGGGAGCCGTACAATTCCATGGAATCGGTGAA
>JAGLWX010000218.1 GCA_023133185.1 Fidelibacterota bacterium | reverse complement strand
GCACTTAACACTTGAATCTAGGTATGTTTATAATGCACATTTACGTTTAAAACGGGTTTCTCTATCCAGAAACAAGTTTCTCCATGCAGTAACTTGTTCAGAAAGTTTCTTAATCAAGAAACCTAAAAGTTTATTCATAGACAAACTGATGGGCTCATAAGGCGTTCTTCTTTTCATACTATTGAATATTAGTAAGTAACATCAATTCATTCAAATGCATATTTTAAATTACCAGCCTTTTTTAACAATGACTTCCGGCATGGGAAAATGTTTTATATTCTGAGAAAATATCTGACCTCCGGTATGCATCACTGTAGCTGCGAGAAATGCATCATTTATGTCTATGCCGTGGCTTGGGTTCCATTGACGATATAGCGAACCGGCATTGTCAACAATCAGCTGGTCAATTGGTGCGGTTTTAAACTGTGATAGAAAAAGTTTGGTCATATCTTCTTCTTCAGGTCGCATAAAAAAAACAACTTCTGCTCGTTGCATTGCTCCTGTCCAAAGCTCATATTCTTGAGATGCTCTTGTTTTTTGTAGAAAATTAAGCGCATCTTTCTCTCCTCGTAAATGCCAAATCAAAATATCAGAATCTATATATGCCTTCAATCAACATACCTATGCATTGAATTATTAAATATATCACGCGCTTTTTTTACAAGCTGGTCGGCTGATTCTTTTCTATGCCATGAACCAAATGTCTGCTTGAATACATCTGTATTATGCTCATTTTCAATTTTAGAAGCGAATAGAAGGATAGCTTTTTCAATGATTTGCTTTTTAGATGTATTAAGTTGCCTTGCTAAATTTGAGATACGATGCACTATTGATTCATCTAACCTTGCAGAGAATATTTTGTCCATCTTTCCTCCATTTTCTTACGTAAGAAATATAACGTAAGAAATAACATAGGGCAAGAAAATCTTTGATTATGTAGAATCCTATGATCATTTTACGTTCATCAGGAGCATTTTTCATTATAACGCAGACGCTTATCTTGCCGAACCTTCGCAAGGTTTGAAATTATCTCCCGTCACGATGCTCCGCGCCGTGGCAGAACCGTACAAAGAGAATAAACCAATTTCCGACCAACGAAGTTAGGCTAAATTGGTTTGGTGCACAGGTCAAATATTTAAGATAGAAATGAAAACCAATTTGGCTTCGCTGAAAATTGGTTTCAGATTTGGTCCGTTCCCGAGCATAGTCCCGGAACGAGAATAATGCAAAGCAACCGTTTCTATTTGGCAAAAAGTTTTTATTGTTATCAGACTTTCTATAAATTTATCACACCTGTCAGGTTTACTCAAATAATCTTATCTGAGATAGAAGAATCAAATAAACCTGACAGGTGGACTACAGAAAAAATCTCCCTTGATATTCCTGTGAATATGAATATATTATAAGAAATGTTGATGAATAAGTTTAGATAAAGATAATTTTGCTTAGAAGGAGGTTCTGACGATGGAATACAGCTTTAATGAACTCAAACACAAGACAGTGGCAGAATTAAGAGAAATCGCTTCCAGGATCGAGAGCGAAGCGGTGAAGGGCTATACTCAGTTAAATAAAGAGCATCTGCTTGCGGCAATTTGCAAAGCGCTGAATATCGACATGTATGTTCATCATCATGTTGTTGGCGTCAACAAGAAAAAAATTAAATCACGTATCAAGGAATTAAAGAAAGTGCGTGATGAGGCGCTGGCAGCGCACGATCATAAAAAATTGAAACATGTCAGGGATCAGATACACCACTATAAACGGATCCTGCGCAAGGCTACCGTATAAGATTTATTAAACGTTAGAAAACCACATTCCTGTGACAAGATCATGTCCTTTTGGGCTAGGTCACTAATAAAATCCCAAATTTCAATTACAGGAAGCAAAAAACCGGCTTTTCACGTAAAGTTGAACGATCTTTGCAGGATTGGTTTTATCGTAAATAACTCATTCCTCTCGTAGGAGATGTTCTTGACACAAGTCCCTTTACTACGCTCATTCCCGAGCCCCAGCTTGGGAATGCTAACGAAAGATGTAATTTCCGTTACAAAGCTGGGGACCTTGTAACGAGTAAGGTGGAAGGAAAGGTTATGTCATCTCGACATAATATTAGGTACAGCGCTTAAATTTCGGGATAACTTCAGGCAGCTTTTCTATTGATTTTTCTTTAGCATAGAGTTAAAATAGAAGAAAATGGAAAACAACCAACAAATAATTTGCTAATAATTTTTACAAGCGTGAATTAAACAAACAGAATAACCGAAGATGTTAAAGACGATTAGGCTTTAATGTGGGGGAGATATAAAGATAGGAAATAAAATAAGTTTTTCTTTTCTTGTGGCTGTTGTAACTATAATAGGTATTGTGACTCCTATTATATATGTAATAGTCCGGGATAACCTTGAGACTGCGATATTTGAACATTTAATAAATCAAGAGTAAATTAGGTCAAGACGGTCATAAATGAGTATAAAAGCGGTACTCACCTACCGGCAACGGAGAATATTTTTAGCGATGCAGTAGGCGAGGAAAAAAGAAAGACATAGTTGAATGGAATTACTATTAAGAAACAAGTTCAAAATTGAAGGAGTATGGAATCATGAAACTTAATCTTCGAACTAAACTTATCGGTGGATTTGCTATCGTTCTTCTTTTGATGGTCGTCACTATCGGATTAATAGCCAGATATACCACCGGGCACATCCAAAACCATCTGGAAAGCACTGTAGAGCAGAACGTAAAAGCGGCTAACATATTAGGTGTTGTGGCGAGAAGAACCGGTTTCATCCATACTAATTCTTTACTGCACCTGTTTGCTGTATCTAACGATGATATGGATCGATATGAGTCCGAGATTACCGATTGGGAGTCTAAGATAGACGGAAACCTTGACACTTTAGTAAGCATATTTAGCAAAGAAAGCGCTTACGTGTATCACCGCGATTTCTATTATAATAATAATCAGATAATCCTTGATAAAATTACAGAATTTCGCATCGCCTTGAATAGATATTTAAATATCTGGAAAGAACAGGTTGCGCCACTGAGCAGGGCTAACCGTGCCAAAGAAGCATTTGGCATAATAAGAAAAAGAGGCACTGCCGGCATAGCAGCCAGGGCGGCTATGTATAAACTTGACGAACTGCATGATGACATTTTTGCCACAGCTGATTATAGCCTGAAATCAACGGTGATGGATTTCAGGAAAAACAAGATCATTTTGCTTATATCTGCTGTTTTAGCAGTCATGCTTGGTTTAGCTTTCGGAATAAAGTTAAGTTCGCAAATTTCAGGCGCTGTGAATACCGTTTCAAAGGCGGCGCAGTCGGTTGCTAACGGCGATCTTGACCAGCATGTATCGGTTAAAACCGGAGATGAAATCGAATCTATGGCTGAATCTTTTAATATAATGACTTACAACATGAAGGAGAACACTGAAAAACTGCAGCGTGAAATCAGCGACCGTGAACGGGCAGAGAAGGCGCTGTATAAGTTAAATCTTGAACTGGAAGAACGTGTGGAAAAGCGGACCGCTGAACTCCGGGATGAACTAACCGAGCGTAAGCGGGCGGAAGAGGCGATGTATGAGGCAGAGGAAAAGTATAGAGAGATATTTGAAAATGTCTCCGAAGGGATATATCGTACAACGCCGGACGGCAAAATTTTGCTCGCCAACCCTGCTCTCGCTAAAATGTTAGGATATGATAGTCCCGATGAACTCAAAACAATCAACGTCCAAAAAGAAGGATACAAGCATCCGGCAGACAGAAAAAAGTTCGTAGAGTTGATGGATAAAAATGGACAGGTTCGCGGTTTCGAATCCAAATGTAAGAAAAAGGATGGAACCATCCTGTTTCTTAAGGAAAATGCAAATGCAGTTCGGGATGAGAATGGCAAAATTTTATACTATGACGGCACCATTGAGGACATTACAGACCATGTTCGACGGGAAGAAGAGCACAGGCGTTTGGAAGAACAATTTCACCAGTCTCAGAAGATGGAATCTGTCGGGCAATTAGCCGGCGGCATAGCCCACGATTTTAATAACATTCTGACTATCATTTCCGGGTACAGTCAACTTTTGTTAGATCGCCTTGACAAGAATACTCCGCTGCGGAAGAATGTCGAAAAGATTGCTAAAGCCGGAAAACAAGCCGCTTCTCTTACAAGGCAGCTACTGGCGTTTAGCCGCAAACAGGTGCTTGAAACAAAGGTACTGGATCTGAATGTAATCCTTGCCGACGTAAAGAAAATGCTTGGTCGTCTCCTTGGTGAGAACATTGAATTGACTACGGTTCTGGAACCTGAGTTGAAGCAGGTAAAAGCCGATCCCGGTCAGATTGAGCAGGTCGTTATGAACCTTGTGGTTAATGCCCGTGATGCAATGCCCGAAGGCGGCAGGATTACCATCAAGACCGAAAACGTTACCCTGGACAAAGACGTCTGTAAAACCATTCCTGAATCGTCGCCCGGGAAATTTGTCTGTTTTTCAATTGAAGATAACGGAATGGGAATGAAAAAAGAGATTATTGACCAGATTTACGAACCATTTTTTACCACTAAGAAAACCGGTGAAGGCACCGGACTGGGTTTGTCCGTTGTCTATGGTATTATCAAACAGCACAGTGGCTGGATCAATGTTTATAGTGAACCCGGAAAAGGCTCGGTCTTCAAAATCTATTTGCCGGTTATTTCCGTCGAGTCTGAAGAAGAAACTGAAGCGGTTGTTTCGATAGAAAATCTTCAGGGCAATGGCGAACGCATTTTGCTTGTTGAGGACGAAGAGGATATTCGTCAGTTTGCAGCGATTGCTCTTAGCGGGAATGGTTATAAAGTGCTCGAGGCTGTGAATGTGGAGGAGGCTCTAAATCTGTTTGATAAAGAAGACGGGAATTTCGATCTGGTCTTCAGCGATGTTGTTCTTCCGGATAGGACAGGTCTCCGGCTGGTTAACGATCTTCTCTTGCGTAAGCCTGAACTTCGGGTATTGCTGAGCAGCGGTTATTCGGATCATAAATCACAATGGGCTGAGATAAAGAAAAAAGGGTTCAGATTTTTGCAAAAACCGTATGCTGTAACGGATTTACTTGAGACTATTAGAGAGGTTTTAGAGCAGGAATAAATTTCATCTGGGAGTTCCGTCACTCATCCTTCCGGAGGGCTTTAAGCCTTCAGAAGGTTTTGGTGTTTAAATATTCAGCGGAAGTAAAATATTATGCTGACAGTTGGTGCCAGATCAAAGCGCCGGCGCCCAATATTGCCGCTTCTCCCATAGGCAGTCCGGATGGCAGGATTTTGACTTTATTCTTAAAAATATGCAGCAGATTGGCTTCCATATGTTCTTTTACCGGTTTGAAGATATAATCGCCGGCTGCTGCCAGTCCCCCAAATAGGAAAATTGCTTCGGGACTGAAATACGCGACTGCATTTGCGAGAGTTTCACCTAATAATCGACCGGTTGTTTCAAAAGCTTCCCGCGCGAGTTCATCGTTGGCTAAAGCGGCGTCATATATCTTTTTTGAATCTAACCGGTCGATAGGGATATTTCGCAGCAAGCTGGGTTTGTCAGAAGAGGATAACAGCTCTTTGACTGTGCGGGTGATACCGGTTGCCGAAACATAGGCTTCCAGGCAACCGTGTCTGCCGCAGCCACAGAGTCTTCCATTTCGTTCGATAATAACATGTCCCATTTCTCCCGCAAATCCGTCATGACCATAAACCAATTCACCATTTACAACAATACCGCTGCCTAAGCCGGTGCCAAGGGTTATTTCGATGAAATTCTGCATATCTTTGGCATTGCCGAACATCAATTCACCCAGCGCGGCGGCATTTGCATCATTTGTAACAGCAACGGGAAGATTTATATGATTGTTTATTAATTCAACCAGATCGATGCTTTTCCAGCTGAGATTCGGAGGATTTTCAATTTTTCCTGTATAATGATTTGCGTTAGGCGCTCCGACGCCAACGCCCTTGATTGTAAAAGATTGAGAAAATTCTGATGTGGTATCTCTAAATTTTACAAAAAGGCGTTTAAACATTTCATCAGCCGGTTTATCTGCTTCAGTTGGAATTTTACCCCTAAGATGGCAATTGCCCTCTTGATCGACCAGACCAAATAGAGTATTGGTTCCGCCAATATCAATGCCCAATGTCACTTCAGTTGAATTCATTTTTCTTTCCTATAAATTTGACCAGTAATTGTATTTTTCACATCGATAGTTTAGCAGATTTTTACGAAGGTTGCAGTAAATTATTTTTTACCGGTAATATAAAAACTATTGTTTTATACTAATTTTTTACCACCATTGGACAACTTTTTTGTGAATTGAGTCGTCAATACAACATGTTAAAATTTTGTCAAACAAACGGGAGATAGGATGTTAAAGAGGGCGATCTTATTTTTAATATTGGTTTTCATTCCGTGTTTCATAAAAGCAAAGCTAACGATTGAGGAACTGGATACATTCCGGCTTCGGGAAGCGTCAGCTTCTCTTATTAAAGAACAAAATATTGTAATTGATGGGAAATTGGATGAACCAATCTGGCAGTTGGGTAAGTGGCAGGGAAATTTTATTCAGCGTGACCCTAACGACGGATCACCAGAGACCTATAAAACAGAATTTTGTGTGTTTTATGATTCCGATTATTTATATGTTGGCGCAAAAGCGCACGATCCTGAACCGGATAAAATTATTGCGATTCTGACGCGTCGGGACAGCTATTCGCAATCGGACTGGATGTATGTATCCCTGGACAGCTATAATGATAATCGGACAGCCTTTGAATTCGGGATTAATGCAGCGGGTGTGAAACACGACTTGCGGCGTTTTGACGATACCAATGCAGACGATGATTGGAATGCGGTTTGGGAAGGCAAATCACATATCAATGATGAGGGCTGGACCGCCGAATGGCGTATTCCTTTTCGTGAATTGAGATTTACTTCCAGTGATGATATGCAATGGGGATTTCAGATGTATCGTGAATTACCCCGTCATAATAGTGAATTGTCGGTCTGGTCTTACTGGTCTCATTCAGAGGAAGGATTTGTTTCGCAATATGGTAAACTCACAGGTTTACAAAATATTTCAGTCAAGAATCCGGTTTATATAGCTCCCTTTGTAGCGGGACAGGCTAATGTGTCAAAAAACCTGGTAAATCCGGTTCATGAAAAGAATTATGATTTATTATCGAATGTCGGTGCCGATATTCGCTACAGTAGTCCCAAAGGATTGACATTTAATGCTACAATAAATCCGGACTTCGGGCAGGTGGAGGCAGATCCTGCTGATTTCAACCTGACTGAATTTGAAACCTATTTCCGGGAGAATCGTCCCTTTTTCATGGAAGGCGGTAATATCTTACGTTTCAATCTTGGTTTTGGCGACGGAGATGCTCAGTTCAATAATCTATTTTACTCTCGCAGAATCGGTAGGAGTCCGCAAGGCTGGGTACCCGAGGATGATGACAAAGAAGTCATTACAACTTCCTATCCTAACAGAACTAATATTTTGGGAGCAGCGAAATTAACGGGAAAGACAACTAATGGATTGTCCATAGGCGTTATGGAAGCGGTTACTACTGAAGAAAAGGGTACTGTCTATTATGAAGATGATACACGACAGGTTGGAGTCATTGAACCGTTATCGAATTACTGGTTATCCCGGGTCCAGCAGGATTTTAATGACGGACAGACAAGTATCGGCGGGATTTTTACGGCTGTGAATCGAAAACTGGATGATACAGGTATAGATTACCTCCATAAGGCGGCATATACCGGCGGTATTGATATTGACCACGAATTTTTAGACCGGAAGTATGGATTCCAGGGCGCTATTGCTTTCAGCAATGTACAAGGGGATACAACTGCTATTCAGGGAACTCAAATGAGTTCCGCCCGGTATTATAACCGGGTTGACGCCGATCATCTGGAATACGATCCTTTACGAACCTCCCTCTCCGGTTATGCAGTGAAAGCCATCTTTACAAAGAATACAGGAAATATCCGGGCGGCTACCGGTGGAATGGCATTTAGTCCCGGATTTGAAATTAACGATATGGGATATTTACGCCAGGTAGATGATATTACTCAGTTTACCTGGGTCCAATATCGCAAATGGGAAGACATGAAACATCTTCGTTCATTCCAGATGAACTTTAACCAGTGGTCCGTCTGGAATTTTAGTGGTGAGCGGCGTAATATCGGTGGGAATATCAATATGCATTTTGATTTTAATAACAATTGGGGTTCCGGTTTCGGCATTAATAAAGGCTGGGGCGGTCTTGCTCCGGCATTTAACCGTGGCGGTCCGGCAATGCGAACTCCGGACAGTTGGAATATCTGGGGATATACTCATACCGACGGACGTAAAAAAGTAATTCTTCAAATAGTTGGATTTTATTTTCAAAATAGCGATGATGTGATTGGTATTGGAATTGAACCTGAAATTACCTGGCGACCAAAACAAAATATCCAGCTGACAGCAGGAGTAGATTTTAATAGCATAAAGGATACATGGGCATGGATAGGCAAAGCTGAAGATGAGAATGGTGAAACCCAGTATATATGGTCATCGATGGATCAAAAAACTTTTAGCATGTTCTTGCGGGCAGATTTAACACTGACTCCAACATTATCAATACAATATTTTGCCCAGCCCTTTTTTACGGCTGGAGAATATTTTGATCTGATGCGCGTGAATGATTCTTATGCAAAAGATTATGGCAAACGTTTCGAGAAATTTGGGGACGACATCAGCTATAATTATGATAATGGTGAGTATGAGGTTGATAAGAGTAATGATGGAATTATTGATTATACTTTCGGTGGACAGACGGATTTCAATTATAAACAGCTCCGTTCAAACCTTGTACTTCGCTGGGAATATCTAACCGGCTCAGCAATCTATCTCGTTTGGTCACAGGGATTTACCGATTACGAAAGTTTCAAACGTTTCGATATTCCGAGGGATACAAGAACATTGTTTGATACCGATGGCGATAATGTCTTTATGATTAAAATCAGTCACATGCTGAATATATAATACAAGCGCTGACATCTTCTCTGAAAAGCCGGTTTTTCAACCGGTTTTTCTTTAACTGGCGTCATTCGAATAAATACCATTATCGGTTTTATCTGAAAGTTCCGGGTGTTGTGAAAGATTTCCATATTTGCATCACTTTACCAGACTTCACTTTGCACAGATGTATTAAAACACTTTGCGTTCTTCGCGCCTTCTTTGCGTTCTTCGTGTAAATTCTCTTAAACCAGAAAACTCAAGTCCGCACCCGGTTTATATTCCTCGGCTTCTTTACTGGGGCGCATCAG